>JAAZLB010000028.1 GCA_012799535.1 Bacillota bacterium
ATGCGACCTAGATCATCTACTTTGCGGATTATTCCAGTGGATTTCATGATCACCCTCCTCAGAAATGTAATTCAGTATCTAATATCTACCATATTGATTATACTTGTTTTAGGAAGGTTCGTCAATTTTAACTCAATATGATCTAGGTGCATTTTTTAAGCATTGTTTTAGAGTATCCCCACGTAAACCAACTCGCGTTGACTCTAAAGTTAGGACATCATGAGGCTGGACATTTCCTAGGTTTACATTAGGGCCTAGGTTGATTAAGAGGTAATTGTGTTGACTAGTTTGGGGAGCCTCGATAATGATTTTACTATGATCCTCTACTCCTTGAACCAACGCTTGCAACAGTTGATCATTTACATTACCCTCAGCGTTGTAAATTCCAACACCCTTGCCAGAATCTCTTCCTTCAATGATTACTTTTTCTGCTCCATTGTCTAAATCCTCGAAGATTTGCTCCACTGCACGTTTTGCCTCGATTTTGATCGAGGTATCCTTTTTACCAATTTCGGCAAGCACCCCGAAACCTTCTCCTAGGGCCTGTTTAATAAATTCTTTGCGATCCTTCCGAGGTAGATCAATGGTACCCTCAGAAACCTCAATATAAGTGAACCCTAATTCTTGAGCCCGCTCGAAAAACTCCTTAACTCGATTTTGAAACACAGCTATTTCGAAAAGGGTCCCTCCCGGATACACTTCAACATTATAAGCTTTGGCCAGAGCAATTTTTTCCCTCATCAGATGTGAAGAGTACAATGCTGAGCTCCCAAAGGCTATTTTTAAAAAATCGATATGGTCCGCAGCCATCTCCAGTAAATCTCTAGTTTCACTTAAACCTAAGCCCTTATCAATCACCATAGTGATCCCGCTAGTGCGAGGCTTTGCTAAACGCCGTGTTTCCGGTAGCGCGACAACTGAGTGCCAGGCTCCATTGCTAATGGCGGTATTCATTCCGTTCCCTCCTAGGATTTCGTTCCTACTCTTGTAGTTTATTCATTAGTAGCTGGAGGGGTGATGAAAACAAAGGCAATCACAGCGGCAATGATGGCAATGGCTGCACTGCCTAAGAACATAAACCATTCGCCTTGTTCAATGGCTAAACCAAAGGTGGGAGGGCCGATAGCCACTCCAAAAAAACGCACTGTACCGTAAAGACAAGTGATGATACCTCTCCGATCCGTGCTTGTGGCGCCCGTAATTAAAGAATTAATGGGCGGAAGCAAAATACCAATGCTGATCCCAGAGATGAACAAGACGGTCATATAGGGAATCAAGTTCTTAAAAAGAGGAAGGATCCCCAAGGTTACAGCAGTACCCACTAAGCCTCCAACTATTACAGGTTTCCAGAGGTTTTGCCGGTCACTTAAAAACAGTCCGCTGAGATAAGAGGTGAGGGCCATGGCAAAGACTGGGATGGCCAAAACGAAGCCCTTTTTTAAGCCAAACAGGTGGTATTCTGATTCTAAAATATCAGAGACATAGCTTAACACTCCAAAAAGGAGAAATAGGGCCACCATGCCCACAAGATAGCTAGAAAGGAGCAGTTTTGCTTTTTCTTTGAAGGTCTCTTTCAGTTTTTGCCAATACTGGGCGAGGCTATCGCTTTGCCCCTTATCCTTTTTTTCTGGGACCAAAAACCACACCCCGAGGGCGATGGGAAAAGCCAAAATCCCGTAGGCGAAGAAAGGGGCGTACCAGGAAATTAGAGCCACAAGGGAACCCAAGATGGGGCTAACTACTTTCCCAAGGCCATTGGACGCTTCTAAAAGGCCTAAGGCCTTAGTGCGTTCGTTACTCTGAAAGGTATCACCCGTTAAGGCCATAGCCAACTGATAAGTACCGCCGGCTCCAGCACCTTGCACCACTCTTCCAGCTAAGAGAAGGTGATAGGGTTTTGTCATTAAGACTGAAGCGAAACCACAGATTAGTCCGCCCACGCCGTAAACGAACAAGGCAGGCACCATAATGGGCTTTCTTCCATAGCGATCAGATAAAAAACCCGCGAAGGGAATTAAAATCCCTGCAGGGACAGAGAAAAAGGTGACAATTAACCCCACTTGAAATTGAGTGAGGTGCATAACTTTTTTCATTTGAGGAAAAACAGGTATAAGCATGGAGTTGCCTAAAACCATAACAAAGGGCACTCCACAGAGTACCGCAAATTGTAACGCAGTCTTCTTTTTCAAGGCACTCCGCCCTTCTTAACTAGCATTTATTGTTATTATTATGCCTAGGTGAAGGGGAGGTACTCTTGACAAAGCTTGGGATTAAAGCTAAGATGCAGATAGTGGAATAGGAATTGTGATGATTGGAAGAGTAGGTGCAATTGGACCCCTAAGAGAGTCAGGGTAGCTGGGAACTGATGGGAATGATTGTACTGAAGATGATCCAGGAGCTGTGGACTGAACTAAGAGTAGGTTACCGGTAGGGACCCGTTATCGTGCCCGTTTGAGGCTATTTTGCTTAAGCAAAATGGCGAAATTGGGTGGTACCGCGTGAGTGTAGCTCTCGTCCCGAGTGGATGGGGCTTTTTTTATTTGCTAGAAGGAGGATGTACTGTGAGTAAGGAACGTTTTTATCTAACAACCCCTATTTATTATCCAAGCGATCATTTGCATATTGGCCATGCTTATACCACAACCGTGGCAGACTCTTTGTCTAGGTGGCATCGCTTTGCCGGTCGTGATGTGTATTTTGTCACTGGCTCAGATGAACATGGTCAAAAAATCCAGAGGGCTGCTGCAGCCAAGGGGGTCACACCCCAAGCCTACGTGGATGAAATCGTAGCGTCTTTTAAGGTGCTTTGGGACAAATTACACATAGAGTATGATGATTTTGTCCGCACAACGGAGCCTAGACATCATAAGGCAGTACAAACTGTGTTTCAAAAGATCTACGATCAGGGCGATATCTATAAGAGTACCTATGAGGGCTGGTATTGTACTCCCTGTGAGACTTTTTGGGTAGAATCCCGCTTAGTTGATGGCAATTGTCCTGATTGCCAAAGGCCTGTAGAACTACTTCAGGAAGAGAGTTACTTTTTCCGTTTGAGTAAATACGCACCTCGCCTTTTAGAACATATCGGAAAACACCCAGAATTCATTCAACCTGAATCTCGCCGCAATGAGATGGTGAATTTCATTAAAAGTGGTCTAGAAGATCTTTGTGTTTCAAGAACCACCTTTGATTGGGGGATTCCCGTACCTATCGCGGAAAATCATGTCGTTTATGTGTGGTTTGATGCTTTAACAAACTATTTAACCGCCCTTGGTTACCCTGAGGAAACAGAATTGATGGAAAAATGGTGGCCTGCAGATCTCCACTTGGTGGGCAAAGAGATCGTACGCTTTCATACCATTATCTGGCCCATCATGCTTATGGCTTTAGAGTTGCCACTTCCCAAGACTGTATTCGGTCATGGATGGTTGCTTTTTGATAGTGATAAGATGTCTAAATCCAAGGGTAATGTGGTTGATCCCCTAGTTTTAATTGACGAATTTGGGGTTGATCCTATCCGTTATTTCTTAATGCGGGAAATTTCCTTTGGGCAAGATGGCAACTTCAATCGAAAGGCCTTGATCGAACGCACTAATGCTGATTTGGCAAACGATTTAGGCAATTTATTAAACCGAACCCTTTCCATGTTGGAACGTTATTTTGATGGGGTGGTTCCTGAACCTGGTCAGAATAATGAGGTGGATCAGGCTTTAATTAATTTTGCTAATGATCTCGGCGGTGTGGTTGATGGTCTTTTAAAAGACCTGAAGTTAAATGATGCTTTGCTTAAGATTTGGCAATTAGTTGGTAAGGCCAATAAATACGTAGATGAACGGGCTCCTTGGAATTTAGCCAAACAAGAAGACAAAACTGAGTTAGGCACTGTCATGTACAATTTGGTGGAAACTTTGCGGATCTTAGCCCTCTTAGTAAAATCCTTCTTGCCAGAAACAGGTGAAAAAATTTGGGCCCAGTTGGGTTTAGCCAATTTGGACGAGCAAACATTAGCCCAAGTGAGCTGGGGACAGCTGGTTCCTGGTACTGTAACTAAGAAAGGGGAGCCTATTTTCCCCCGTATTGAAGTGGAAAAAGAGGAGGCACCTCAAGTGACCGAACAGAAAGTTAAAGTAGAACCGAAGAAAGTCAAGGAAGAAAAACCAGAAGGCGTACTCATTGGTATTGAAGATTTTATGAAATGTGAGTTAGTGGTGGCAGAAGTACTTGAAGCGGGTCCAGTGGAAGGGGCAGATCGCCTCTTGAAATTGCAGGTGGATATTGGCACGGAGCAACGGCAGATTGTGGCTGGGATCGCCAAACACTATGCCCCAAACGATCTAATTGGTAGGCGGATTATTGTGGTGAAGAATCTCAAACCGGCCAAACTGCGAGGCGAGCTTTCCCAAGGGATGCTCTTAGCAGCAAGTACACCAGATGGTCAATTAGAGTTAGTATCCGTGTCTGCCTCCATGCCTGCAGGCAGCAAGGTGAAGTAGTATGCCTAGGCATATGAGGATGATTGATAGTCATGCCCATCTCAACGATCCAGCCTTCACCTCAGATTTGCCTGAGGTGGTGGCGAGAGCGCATGATGCTGGAGTGCATATCATCATTAATGTTGGTTATGATTTACCCTCATCCAAGCGGGCGGTGGAGTTGGCAGAGAGATATCCTGGGTTATGGGCGGTTGTGGGGGTACATCCCCATGATGC
>JAAZLB010000222.1 GCA_012799535.1 Bacillota bacterium
AGGGGGCTTCTTCGGAAGCGAAAAAGAGTTCATTTGCTTGCGCAATGGTAATACTCTCTTGGAAAGATTCTGGAACAATGTGATCAAAGGGAAGATAGGAAAGGCGCGATAAGATCAAACTGTCAATGTCATTAAACGGTACCTGCTCAAAGGTCAAATCTCCACGCCAGTGCAGATAATCAAATAGGTTAGCCACAATACCACCTCTCTTTGCTAGTTACTTTTCAGATTAATTTCCCCATTTTCAAACAAAACTCCTTCCGTACTTTTAGCCTAGTTTCCTCTCGATTCTGCTCAAACGATGCTCGAGGGCGGGGATTTTTGGCGATTTAGTTTGCCAAGCTACTGCTAAGGCTCGACGGGTCAGTTGATCTGCCGCCCCTAGATCTTTCGCTTTATGTTCATAAAACTTAGCCAGTTCTTCGTAGGCCACTAGATCATCTTCGTTGAGCATCAGGATTCTCCGCCATAACGCTGAAGCTTGATCGTACTGAGCTTGGCGTTTATGAATTAAGGCATTTTGGTGGAGAATGGAGATCTCTTGCTCAGTTTCTGTGCATAATTGCCGAGCAGCTTCGAGATAAGAGATAGCCTGCTGGTGGTCGCCTCTGCTGAGAGCCATTTGGGCGAGGGCTTCCGCTTCCCACGGACAATCACATTCTTCAGGACTTAGTTTGGTGGTTAGAGTTATGCGATAGAGTAAGATAGCCATGGAGACAATATCAATTACGTTGTGTTGCAGAATATCTTGGAGCAACTCTCCTTGTCTAGTTTGGAGAAATTGAAAGTAACGTCCTGGGATCTCAAAACCAGGAATATCGTTGGTTCTATTTATTCCCAAGATGTTTGCTTCTAAGCTGTTCAAACTACAACTTTCTAGTTTTTTTCTCCAGAGCTTTCTCGCCATGTGTAACAAATCTAGATGGTGATGATTTTGGGCACCTTGAAAGCTTAGGCGAGAAATGGTGAAGCGGGTATGGAGTAAGGGGAGATCAAAGGTTTTGCCGTTGAAAGAAATAACTGTGTCAGTTTTTTGTAATTCTTGGTCCACTAGATAAAGCACAGCTAATTCTTCGTTGTAATCCCGCATTAAAAACTGTTTAACCACAAAGTGGGTTGAGATAAATCTTCCAGTGCCAATCAAAAAGGCGTAAGTGCCGGTGCCACCGGACAGTCCCGTTGTTTCTGTATCTAGAAAAAGAGCATCTTCCACCTTGAAATCTTCTGGAGGCTCTTGTCCTAAAACCTTCAAATTGTGACTTTCTACTTCTAATCCATTACCGATTCGCCAGAAACCATGCTTTTTTTGGAGGGGTAGGTTCTTTTGCACAACATAACAAGCCCCAAAAGGAGTAAAAACTTCTTGTCCTTGTAAGACAAGATCAAGATCCGCTGGAGGATTGGGGGACGGTGTTGCTCTATTTTGCTGGGGTAAAAATTGACGGAGTTTGTTGGTTAGATTCAAGATCTAATATCCTCCTTAAAAACCAGCTCGAATTATCCTTACCTTGCAAACCTACTTCTTCAATTGGTCCCACGCAAGAGGGACAGCCGCTGGGGCAGGAGCAGTGTTCAATAATAGATAGAGCCCGGCGAATCAAGCGTTCGTGGGTTTCAAAAAGCTGTTCGCTAAAGCCTACCCCACCTGGGTATTTTTCGTAAATATAGACTGTAGGCTCACCGGTGAAAGGAGAGCGGATTTGGGCAGTTACCCCTAAATCACTTGGTTCACACATTAACTCTAAAGAGGCGATGTTTCCTAGTAAGTGGGATGATCCAATTAAGGCACTTTGCAAAGAATCCCGATCTAAAGGTTCAACAAGCTCATTGGGTATGCTAAACCAATAGGCGGTGGTGTGCATTTCTTGTTCCGGTAAAGCAATCTCACCCCAGCCAATATTTTCGTGAGTGTAAAACTTGATTTTCTTGTACATATGTGTCTTGGCCACAACCATCACTTCACCCCAATGCCTTCCTACATGGGGTGTATCTTCGGTGGCAAATACATCCAAAACTTTGAGATCTACCGCGAGATTGGCATCTGTGTAATAGTCTACATCTACTTGGCGGGCATAAGCCTTTTGCCGTTCCCAGTCTAGATGGTCGATATGGTATTGCCTACTTTCGTGAAGATAGATGGCCCCTTCGTGAATGAGCATTGGGGTGCTAAAGCGATCCACTTCTCCAATTACTTTCCTTTGACCATCAGTGGTATCAATGATGGCGAAGTTTTCAGTGGCGGCACTGCGCAAAGAAATATCTACAGCGGGGTAGGTTTCACTCATCCAGTACCAACGATCTTCAACTTTGCGGAGAATCATTTCTTCCGAAAGAAAGTCTAAAATTTCCTGAGGGTCCACATCACCAAACAATTCCCTTTGTACAAAAGGTAATTCAAAGGCAGCACACTTCAAATGCGAAACAAGGATATGGAGGTTGTTAGGGTTAATTCTAGCAGATTCAGCCCCTCTATCCATGAAGTAGTCGGGGTTTTGAATTATGAACTGATTTACAGGGCTAGAATTAGCCACAAGGATGGCAAGGGATTGTTCGTTACTCCGCCCAGCGCGTCCTAGTTGCTGCCAGGTGCTGGCGATTGTTCCTGGATACCCTGTTAGAACTGCAGCTTGCAGAGTACCAATATCAATTCCTAATTCTAAGGCATTAGTGCTTACCACACCTAAGACCTTACCATCCCGCAAATCACGTTCAATTTGCCTTCTTTGTTGAGGCAGGTAACCACCGCGATAGGCTCTTATTTTTTCAACTGGCTCACCTATTCTATGGAAGGACTTTCTCAAATAGGTCACTAACACCTCTGTATCTAGACGACTACGGGCAAACACAATAGTAGGGATGTTGGAAGCGATCAGTTCATGTGCAACCGCTTCCGCCTCTAAGAGGGAACTCCGCCTAATACCAAGGGGTTTGTTTACAACTGGAGGGTTATAAAACAGGATCTCCTTTTGACCCCGGGGTGCACCATTTTGATCAATTACCTTTACTGGTTGACCTATCAATCCCTTGCCGTGATCTTCGGGATTAGCAATGGTTGCTGAGGTGCAGATAAACTGGGGATTTGATCCGTAAAATTGGCAAATACGGTGGAGGCGACGGAGTACATTAGCCACATGGGACCCAAAGACACCGCGATAAATGTGTAACTCATCAATTACCACATACTTAAGGTTCTCAAAAAGTCTCATCCACTTAGTGTGGTGTGGTAAGATGCCGGAGTGGAGCATATCGGGATTGGTTACCACTATACTTCCTGCAGAGCGGATAGCTTTACGAGCATCCCCCGGAGTATCCCCATCATAAGTGTAAGTTTTGATTCTACCCCCTAATTCGTCACTCCAAGCCATGAGTTCCGCTACTTGATCCTGGGCCAAAGCCTTCGTTGGAAAAAGATAGAGGGCTCGTGCTTCTTCGTTTTCTAAAAGGGTCTGAATGACCGGAAGATTATAACATAGAGTTTTCCCGGACGCGGTGGGGGTAACGACTACAATATTTCGACCTTGTTGCACCGCTTCTAAAGACTGTGCTTGGTGGCTGTACAGTCGATTAATGCCCTTACGTTGCAACAATTCCGTAAGCTCCGGGGCTAAAAAGTCGGGAATGGGTTCGTAAATTCCCGGTTGCCCTGGTAAGGTATGTTGAAAGGTGATATTGCGCATAAATCGGGGGTTGTTCGTGATTTTTTCCAAAACCTTCTCCACATTCACAGCTTAGCACCTACCCTTCTTTATTCATCATAAACGAACATTAGTTTGCTTGTCAACGTTTGAAAGGAGATTGCCCAGTTTCCTATAATATTATTAAGTAAGGGGAAGGGAGATGTGAACTGTATGTTGCGGAAAGAAAAGTACATGTTACCCATAGCATCCCTATTAGTTGTTGTATTGGTTTGTATAATGGCGTCTGCTCAAACTTGTAATGAACCATTTTTACCGGATTCGTTCTATCATGGTCTGATTGAATCAGGGGGAGAGTCAATCCATTACTTTTTGTATATTAAAGATGGCACGGTCTATTACGAGCTCAACGGGAAGCTGATGTTTCTTGATGACTCTTTTTTAGAACAACTTATAAGCGGAACCTCAGAATTTCTTGAAGAAAATGAGAATCCCTTTGAAATTCGCGAAGTGAGTCCTGCATGATTGGGGATCAAAAAGCCACTCACTATCAAATCTTTTTTAAGGATACCGGCGTATTGTATAAAGAGGATTGGTATGCTACCGATTTAGATATACTTTTTCCTCTCAAGTCGGTAACTTATGGCGAGGAAGGAAATGTGACTTCTAAGATCACATTTGTGGAATTTGATCTTAATCCCGATTTTAGCCAAATCGATTTTGGTTCTGCTTTTCCTATTTCGCTGTCAGGATCTCCGCCGGAGGTGACAAGACTGACCTTAAAGGAGTTTGAGGATATGGTTCCGTGGTATGATGTTTCTCAAACGCCCTTGGAAGGCTACAATTTGGCTTATATTCATAGGGAGTCTTCGCCGCCATATCCCGATAACTTTTTAACTATTGTCGTAACATATTCAGATGGGTCACAGTTTTTACGGGTAGAGGTGTTTGGAGAGAGGGTTAAAGTGGCAGAGATACATGGCCCCTCAGAGTTTTCGTTATTGAGTAGGGTTTCACATAATGGGGTGTACTTGGAGCCTGCCATTAGATCGCAAAGAACCAATGTGATTATTGGTTTCCTTGATCCCATTAATCGGAGTGATGGAAATATCTTTTTAAAGTCGGTGGTTTTACATCCTGCCCGTTGACAGAACTTTTTGATCCCCGGGAAATTCAGATGTATACTGAAGATGTGGAAACACACGAATCTATTTGTTACGGAGTGATCTTATGTGGAAACTATATGCCGTACTTTCCGCGGTTTTTGCTAGTTTAACAGCGATTTTTGCTAAAATCGGAATTAAGGACGTTAACTCCAATTTAGCTACAGCCATTCGGACTGTGGTTATCTTGATCATTGCTTGGGGGATTGTGTTCTTAACTGGTGCTCAAAAGGGTTTGGACAAAATCACTAGACATAGTTGGATCTTTCTGATTCTTTCTGGCGTTGGCACAGGCCTTTCTTGGTTGTTCTATTTTAAAGCGATTCAGATAGGAGAGGTCTCGAAGGTCGTGCCCATCGATAAGTTGAGTATAGTATTGACTATCATTTTATCCTTTGTGGTTTTGGGGGAGGTAGCAGATACCAAGACGATCATTGGGGGACTTTTGATTACTCTTGGCACCTTTGTTTTAATTCTCTAGCATGTTTGAGGCCTTGATAGCGTATATTTTCAAGCAGAAGATGGGCTAGTAGAGGTGAATTAGGTGAGTGGTAGGCAAGAAAGAACCCCGCTGTTTACGGGGCTTGTTGAGTATGCAAGCACAAATCCCCAACCTTTTCATGTCCCTGGGCATAAAAAGGGTAGGGGAATGGAAGCGGAGTTTCGTCGACTTTTGGGGGAGGAAGTCTTGTCTCTAGACTTAACCAATATTCCTCGGTCTTACAGGTGTGTGGTTGGTTATACCTATGGCAGAAACTTTGACTATGGTACTAACTTTGCTCTTGGCCCTTTTTTAGTCAGGGCCCATATTCAAGGTAATTCGGTAAGGGGCGGTAAGAGTCCATTCCCAAGTATTTTTCCACCAAGGGTAGACTGGGGCAATCAATATTAATCCATGTTTTCACAGATACCCCTTCCGCCCCCTCAATCAGACGAGTTTCTCCCGGTTCTAGAGTGGAATTCTTCCGGCGAATGGTCCAAGTGGGGATGCGGCTGACCTCTTCAGAGTACCATTCCACTAGGGGTGGGTCGTATTGACCATAAATGGCAATATATAAGGTGTGATCCCACATTTCTGCCCAGATTACTAAGGGATGGTCACGATTATTAATGAACTGTAGATCTTTGGAACCCCACAATACAGTTGCATCCCGACCAGGTGGAACATAGGGGACTAACATACTATGGGGATGCCGTTCGATTACAGGCAAATCGCTATGGATGGCTACATTGTACATAGTTGTGGCCACCTTACAAATTCCCCCACCAATTGTGGAACCGATGGTACCATTTACATACAGGGGCCCAGGACCAAACCCCCGGTTCTTAGTTCTAGGACCAATTGCCCTATTGAGAGAGAATACTTCCCGGGGTTGCACTATTGTGCCTGCTAAATAGGCTGCCGCGGTAGCTACGTTATACTCTTCTTGTAATATGGGATCCGGTAAGGTCGTACGGAAAGCGTTAATAAGACGATTGGCACCATATCTAGTACGAAGATCGTTAAGATCAACTGAGGGAGATGTAAACCACGGTAAGTCCCCTTCTGCAACTAGACCGTAAAGCTGTTCTTCAGAAGCCTTTCCAACGCCCATACCCACGCCTACAGACTGGTCTAATATTCCTACATTTGTGGTAAAGGTAGCCAAATTGACTAGTCCATCTTCTGTCCAGTAACGGGTGGGAAGAATCACTGGCCAGGCTTGATGTAAGGGTTCTAGGTAGTGGGAGCGGATGAGGAGATAGGACACTAGAACCCAGACAATTAATACTACTTGGTGCCACGCCCTAGTATCTCTTAGCATAGGCGCCCCTCCTTGAATGGTTCATGGTATTAACTTTATGTGCGTGTGCTTCCCCTTATTCGAGTTGGCTAACTGGTATGAATAGGTGTGTAGATCGCTAGTTATTCTCTAGTGTGCCCTTCACTTCTTTACTGACTATTGTATACCAAAAAAGGTATTTGGTTTTCCATGAAGAATGAACGAATAGTCGGGTAGACTTTTCTAAGGGGCGGGGTCATGTTAATTGCGCTAGCCATTTTGTCTATAGTCTTACTTGGTATGATCTTACGGCAGAATGTATTAGTCAAAGAGAATAGAGGTTTAATAACCCGGGAACGAGTTTTTTCCGCTACTCAGGAGCGTAGACAGAGGCGGTACGAACAGACTTTGCGGGTTCTTGTTGATGCCGTAATTGTAATCGGCCTTGATGGTTTAGTTGAGCACATTAATGAACAGGCCCAAAGTTTAACTGGTTGGACAGAAGATGAGGCAGTTGGACAACCATATGATCAAGTATATGCAATTGTCACGGAAAGCGGTGTACATGAAGATGTACAAACAAATGATTCTATAGGAGAGACCCTAAGGACAGGCGTAGCCCCTGAGAAACGGAGCATTCTTAACTTGCAGACGAAGGAC
>JAAZLB010000223.1 GCA_012799535.1 Bacillota bacterium
CGGGCTTTTCCTACTTAGATATTTTGGAAAAGTATTATCCAGAAGCGCATCTCATGACCCATTCTGAGCAATTGAGGTATTAGACTATGGAAAAATCAGAAGCATCAAATTGGAAAATCCCCTGGAAGGGAATTATCATAGCCTTTCTATGTAGTATTTTAGCCCTAGTTTTGGTCTTTTCTAAAGTGGCTAAACCGAGTGATGTCTTAAGGGAATTGGAGAACTATCCCTTGGGTTATTTTTTTGGTGCCCTTTTCTTTGTGTTAGCTGCCTGGCTAGTTGATGGGCAAAGGATCGGTATGCTCACTCGAGCGGTAGGTCACCATGTACCTTGGTGGCAACTAGGCATTATTTTAGGGGCAGCTAATTTTTTGACCCTTGTTACTCCCTTTGCTGGTGGTGGCGGGGCTTTAGTTATCTATTTTCTCTATCGTCGCGGTATGGGTGTGGCAACCGCAACTGCCGTTGTTACTGCTGGAGGCATTGGGGGGCAAATTGCCTTGGCCCTTTTGACTTTACTCATGTTTTCTACATTGCCCACTGCACCAGTAGGGTTAGCCCGCTACCTGAATCTCATTCGCTTCGGGGCCTTAGGTTATTTGGTGATTTTAGTAGGTGTTTTATTAATAATTACCCTCAATGAACGTTGGCTCCAGTGGTTTTTTGCGAAGCGAGGGGCAGAATCTCGGGGGGCAACTTGGCTCGAAGAATTTCAGGCCACCTATCGGCTACTTCTAGGTCAACACTTAGGCAACTATTTAGTTTGCGTGGTAGTAGCTTTTCTTTATTACATTGTCTATTACATGGGCGGTTTTGTGCTCTTGAGTGGTTGTAATGCTTATGAGCCTTGGCTTCGCTTCGGTGTTTCCGTTTTATTTGGCATCGCCCCAGTGTTTTCCCCCATTCCTGGAGGGGCTGGTGCTTCAGAATTAATTGCCTTTTTAGTTCTAGAGAACGTACTCCCAGGGGAGTCTCTTGGTACTTTCATTTTGCTTTGGCGTACAGTGGTTTTTTATCTCCCCATTATTATTGGAGGTTTTGTTTTTACTTTCTTACTATTTCGTTGGGCAGCTACCCCTAATCTCAGAAAAAATCTCACTTCAGATGTAATATTACCTGAGGAGAATGATCATAATAGGTAGTATGAACATTGAAGGGGGATGACTATGGGTTATCGGGAACAGTTGCGGCAAGCCCGGGAACTTTTACAGGAAGAAATCCTCGAGTTGCAGGTCCTGTTAGCCACGAAGGAACAGGATTTGCGGAAGCTAGATAGTTTGCTTAAAGAATCGGGCGTGAGGCGTGGGGGGCAACCCTCCCTAACAAGCCAAATTGTGGAGGCCCTCTATGTTTTGACACAAGAAACCCCGGACGGAGTACCGGCCAGGGCTGTTGTGCAAGAATTTGGACGTCAACGGGAGGATGTGAATGAATCCACCATTCGCTCCACCTTATATCAAGTAACCCAGAAAATGCGTCCTACGGAAATCATGGTAGATGAGGACGTAAAATCTGTCCGGGTCTATAAAAACGGTCCTTTATATGATGTGGAATTAGTCAGTAAAGAAGTTCCGTAAATCGTCTAGTTCTCGTGTAAACCGCGCGGGAGGCAGGGAGGAGAGAAATTGACCTCCGTAATTTGTGGTTAGAATACGTTCATCTAAAATTACCACTCCACCTCGGTCGTTTTTGGTGCGAATCAAGCGCCCAAAGCCTTGTTTTAAGCGGAGAATGGCCTGGGGTACACTGTATTCTAAAAAGGAATTACCACCTGCTTCTTCAATGGCTCGAAGTCTAGCAGCGGTGACGGGACGATCTGGCACAGTGAAGGGCAAACGGGTGATTACAACAGCTTTCAATGCCTCACCAGGAAGATCAATCCCTTCCCAAAAACTATTAGTACCAAAAAGCACTGAGCGAGGTTCCTCTTGGAAATCTTGGATTAATCCTAGGCGAGGTCCATCACCTTGTTTAAAGAGAGTGTAGCCCACCTCATCTAATTTGGGCGCAATCGCGTCCGCAATTTCATCCATAAAACTGTAACTGGTAAACAGGGCTAAAACTCCACCCTTAGTGTTTGCTACCGTCCTTAGGATCAAATAGGCTACATAATGGGAGTAGCGGGCGTGATTGGGGTGTTTTGCTTGGTGGGGTACACAAAGAAGGGCTTGCTCTTCATAGGTGAAGGGTGAGCCTAGAATTAAGTTAGCACTTTCTTTGATCCCTAACTGACTCTGAATATAGTCAAAGGATTGGTTAGTACTTAAGGTGGCGGAAGTAAGAATCACAGAAGGGGTGTTTTTAAACAAAGTTTCTTGCAGAATCGAACTAACATCGATGGGAGCGGCTACTAAGCAAGGCTCCCCATTTTGTAGTTCCCCCCAATACACATAGTCTGGATCTTGACCTAAGAGGATTAAATCTAAAGTAGTCAAGAGCCGTTCTGTAAATTCCCCAAATTGCTCCACAAGCCCAAAAGCTTCCCCTTCTTCTTCGATATTACACTCCTTTAAAAGCTCTTGGAGATCCTTGAGATGCTTAGGTAAGGAGGTTTGGGCAAAGTGGTGCCTGTTTTTTTCTGTAAGGGGAGTGGTATAGCCTGTAATATATTGCTCAATCTGGATAAAATACTGCCCCGCCTCTTTAATCAACTCATCGAGTACAAGATTAATATCTTGGATCACGTATTCTGGTACATAATCCCGTAAGGCCGCCTGTAACTGGGTTCCTGTACGATAATAGGCCAAGAAACTTTCTCGCCGTAGTTCATGACTAAAACTGCCGGTAGCCACCTCTTCTAGATTATGGGCTTCGTCGATCACTACCCCATCATAGTTGGGC
>JAAZLB010000224.1 GCA_012799535.1 Bacillota bacterium
AAAAAGATTGCAGCACCTGAGTTTCGCGTATGGTCTCCCACTACACTACTCGGTCAGGCTCTTAGCGGCTTAACTACAGTTGATCGGACGGGAAACGGTGCTTTCCGCTAGATATGGCCGCAACCGAAATCTTATGAAAAACAAAATGAGTGGTTCTCAGAGGGCCGGGGCGTTGCCGGGGCAACACAGGGAGTGGTCAGAAAGTGGTTCTGAATTGAGAACTAAAATAGGCATAGGATGGACAAATAATTGGCTAATATGAGATAATTATTAGATTTTTTTAGTTTGTTTTTTGTGCGGGCAAAATAGTATATATATGGTTTCAGAGTGGTGAATTTTATAGTAGGTAAACTATTCCAGATAATAGTAATTAGTTTTTTTTATTTTCTGGGAAACAGGCTAAATTTTAGGAAAAGTAAAAATTATTGGTTCGAAGTAAAAAATCTCAATAGCATAGATAGGCTAAACATCGCATTCTGCGATGATATCAGTGTTAATAAAATATACATGTCCGCAAAATAATTGGAGATAATTGGTGATCAAGTTGGAAAATGGTGTCCGGGTGTGTGTCCGGGTTAGGTCCGGGTTTGGTTCGGGCAGCATTTTTCAGTTTGTGAGGGAGCGAGTGAACGTTGGGCGACAACAACACCAAAGACGGGAGCAATTGATATATAACTGACAATAATAGAGTAACTAAAGCATAAATATTCCAGCGCACCTATTCATTTTATACTCACAATTGGTTAACCCTACTATATCCCGATTTTTCAGTTGTCGCCGAAGTGTAGAAATGTGCATCACCGTGAAAAACTTCGGATTTCCGAAACCAGATCGATCTCGCAGCGCAGGCACTAAACTTTAAAATCCTCGGAGAACCAATACGGAAACTGCGCAACGAAAAAGTGCCTTTGGGGTACTTTTTCTCATAGGTATTTTCGTACGAGACGTAAATGTTAAATCCCCGAGAGATTTTATATACCCTCAGGAACTTTATGCGAAAGCATACGAACAATACAATCTGAGAAATCGGATCTGAAGAGTTCACGGAGTTTCTAATTTGACTTCATCAAACTGCTTGTCGGTGCGAAGGGGTTTTAATAGACTTTCCAAAATTGAAGGCCACGTCGAATAATCGAGAACATTACATAGAGTCCGTAAGGAGCTTGTATGGTGCGGGTAGGTTATTTCGGCAAGGGAGAGTGTTTTTCTGTTTCATTACAGAAAGATGCTGTCTAACTCTTGAACAGTCTTGTACTTGGGGGATGATTATTCATTCTCCTGTTGTGCAAGCAGTGAAAGGGATTTAGTGGGTTGCTAGCCTCTGGCAAGCGTATCCATTAAATACTTGGGGGTCTGCCCGCGAACGTAGCCGTCTGTCAAAGGATGTTGATCGGTCGTGGTGTAACCTCCTCTCAAGCTAGCGATGTTAAACTCATTGGTGCATGCAATACTGTGCTTTTGTTTGACGGAACCTGGTTAGAGGAACTCAAAGTGGGCTATTTGGATGTGTTAGGTACTTGGAACGAGGTTAATCGCTCTGCCCGAGTGCCTGCACCGGTTATATTTATATAACTGTACAATCTGTTTAACAACTCTTTCGAGGACTGGAGCAATCTAGTCTCTCATTTTAGGCGGCCCTCACGGACCACCTAAAAAGCTAAGATAGTTATCTGGTTGATCCTGCCAGTAGTCATATGCTTGTCTCAAAGATTAAGCCATGCATGTCTAAGTATAAGCAATTTATACAGTGAAACTGCGAATGGCTCATTAAATCAGTTATAGTTTATTTGATAGTATCTTTCCTATACGGTTAACCTGGGAAAAGCTCATGCTACTACGTGCTAACAACCTCGACTGTTATGGAAGAGGTGTATTTAGTAGATAAAAAATCAATGTCTTCGGACTTTTTGATGATTCATGCTAACTTTTCGAATCGCATGGCCTTGTGCTGGCGATGGTTCATTCAAATTTCTGCCCTATCAACTGTCGATGGTAGGATAGTGGCCTACCATGGTGGCAACGGGTAACGGGGAATAAGGGTTCGATTCCGGAGAGGGAGCCTGAGAAACGGCTACCACATCCAAGGAAGGCAGCAGGCGCGTAAATTACCCAATCCTAATTCAGGGAGGTAGTGACAATAAATAACGATACAGGGCCCTTATGGGTCTTGTAATTGGAATGAGTACAATGTAAATACCTTAACGAGGAACAATTGGAGGGCAAGTCTGGTGCCAGCAGCCGCGGTAATTC
>JAAZLB010000225.1 GCA_012799535.1 Bacillota bacterium
ATAAATCCGAAATGGCGGTTGCGAATTTGGGCTAATTCCCGATCCCGCAATTCGGTAATATCCACATCTTCCAAGTAATAAGCACCACTTGTGGGCTGATCTAAAACACCGAGAATGTTCAAAAGGGTGGATTTCCCTGAACCAGAAGGACCCATAATGAATAAAAATTCGCCTCTCTGAATTTCCAAATCGACGTTATTTAATGCCTTGATTTCCACATCACCCATAAAGTATTCTCGACTAATTCCGTGTAACCTGATCACAAAGCATGGCCTCCTTCAGGTAAAATCTGAATTTCCTCTAAATGTCGAAATGCGTCATAAGAACTAATAATCACCTGTTCTCCAAGTTCTAGGCCGCGTACAATCTGAACCGCATTACCTTGTAAAAGTCCAAACTGCACTTCCCGCTGTTTAGCGGTTTTACCATCAATAACATAAACAAAGAGTTGCTGCCCACTTGTTAGATAGGCACCCCTAGGTAAAAAAAGACTATTATGATGCCATTGCAAGTGAATGTTGGCAGTAACCGCACTATTAGGTCTCAAATGGGAAACCTCTTCGAGAAAATCCACTCGAACTAAGACGGTTGCTCCATCCGTTCCTTGTTTTGCCTGTGGGGCAATATAGGAAACCTCTCCCGCGTATTCTGTTTGCCCTAGGCTAATACTTACTCCTGTCCCTAATCCAAAACGTTCCGTTTGCCCAGGGGCCACTTGAAGCTCCACTACCTGTTCGGTTAAATCTGCTAGCTCACCTAGTTCCTGGTGGGCAGTGACCACCCTATTATTGGGGATTTTTAGGGAAAGAATGCGTCCGCTAAAGGGAGCCCTGATTATAAAATTCTCTATTTTCTCCAAAGCTTTATCCACTTTTTCTTGAGAAATGGCTAAAGTCTTTTCTAAAGTGGCCCGATCCGCTTCATGTTTACGAGCAAGCAATTCTAGTTCCCGTTCACTTTGATCTACCCGTCGCTTAGCAGTTTCTAGGGCTTGCTCCGCTTTTTCTAGCTCAATGCGGGGAATAGACCCATAACCAAAGAGCACTTTTTGCAACTCTAGGTTGCTTTGGGCCTGCTCTAATTGTTCTCTTGCGTCTAAGACTTTCACACGCTCATTGGCCATCTCTAGTTCCTGATCCATACCTAGTTGTGCTAGTTTGGCCTTGGCCTCACCTAGTTCGGTCTCAGCATTATTCTTCTCTGAGATTACTTCTTGGGAGTATAATCTAATTAAGGGATCGCCTTCCACTACATCTTGCCCCTCTTGTACCAAGACTTCTTCAACCATAGCCCCTATCTTCGGTTCAATAGTCACCACTTTCTTGGGAATGATGGTGCCCTTGGCTGCCAGTGTCTCTAAAAAGTCACAGGTACCTACCTGGGCGTAAGTATAAAAATCGAGTTGGAAGGCTTCTTGTTTGGGAATAAAAAAGTAATAAGCACCGTAGGCAATGAGGCCAATAGCGACTAAGGTGAAGATAATTAAACCAAGCTGTTTGCTTGAGCCTTGTTGTTTGCGCTTCTTTTGTTTATCTTTAAGCCTTTCTGGTACAATGGATTCGTGCATTGTTCAAATCAACCTCCCCAATGAGTACCTTATGTTGTTTTAAGAATCGAGGTGGGTTCCTTGTTAGGTACATCACAACTTCATTCTGTGGAAAAGTACAAACTCCTGTAGTGAATTGCTGGATACAACAACCCATATGAACAAGGAGACAGATCACTCTGTGGTGCAACCTGTCTCCTTGTTGATTTCTTTTAAGCTAAAATAGCCTCAATTTTGTCCAAGGTCTCCTGGCATAATTCTACCTCTACCGCTTTTGCATTAGCCTCAATCTGTTCTGGGCGAGAGGCGCCCACCAAGGCACTAGCTACATTAGGTTGCCTTAAGATCCACGCTAAGGCCATCTCCGATAAAGTAATTCCCAGTTCATTTGCTAAATCTTCTAAAGCATCGACTTTTGCCATAACCCCAGAAGCGATCATGTTTTGCACCCACTGGTTAATCTCGGGATTAGAGCCCCTTGTACCTTCAGGAATGTGCCCACCTCGATACTTCCCTGTTAACACCCCTTGGGCCAAAGGTGAAAAGACAATCTGACCAATCCCTAGCTTGCTACTGACGGGGATTACTTCCTTCTCAATGTAGCGATTAAGCATACTGTACGAAGGCTGGTTGACTACAATTCGATCCAATAGATACTGATCAGCGACTGTTATAGCTTCTTGAATTTGGGCAGCGGTCCATTCACTAACACCAGCATAAAGGACTTTTCCTTGGCGGATCATGTCATCAATAGTCCGCAGAGTCTCTTCCACTGGTGTCTCTGGATCGTAGCGGTGACAGTAGAAGATGTCGACATAATCAAGTTCCATTCGCCGAAGACTAGCATGCAACTGTTCAAAAACATGCTTTCGGGACAAGCCCCGATCGTTAACACCATCACCCATGGGCCAAAAAGCCTTAGTAGTAATAATGTAGGATTCACGACGAAACGGTCGCAAAGCCTTGGCCATTACTTTCTCACCTTCACCCCGCTCGTACACATTAGCAGAGTCAAAGGAATTAATACCCAACTCGTAAGCCCGTTGGATTGTTTTAATTGCAGTGTCATCTTCTACAGATTTACCATAAGTGAGCCAACTACCTAGGGAAATCTCACTCACCTTCAAACCCGAACGACCTAATCTACGATACTTCATTTTGCCCATCTCCTTTGTAGTGGGAATCTGTTTCTATTTCATCAGGCAATTTGCCTATAGCACTGTGGCGTAGAGTAACATAGAGAATATAGGC
The DNA here is from genome assembly GCA_012799535.1 of Bacillota bacterium. GTDB lineage: Bacteria > Bacillota > Limnochordia > Darwinibacteriales > Darwinibacteriaceae > UBA4996. The sequence continues at coordinate 2,798 of JAAZLB010000225.1, forward strand.
CACAGACCACGAAAGAAACCAAATTACTAAATCAAAAATTAGCGTTAAGAAACTAGGTTCATGGAAGCTAAAACCTGAAAAGTTAAAAAGTCCCATGAGGACCCTAGATAATACATAGGCTGGTATAAAGACTGCGAGAAACGATTTAATCTTAGTCATCCCCAGTTTCTCCTTTGACAGCTGGGCTTGCTAACAAGGTGCTCCCAAAGCGTTCTAGTGCCAATCCCACCAGCTCCTTTTACAAGTTATTTCGGATTTCTATATCAAAATCGTAATTCCTTCTACTTTTTGTAACCCTTGATGAACTTAATCGCCAGATCCAAAGCGTATTCGGGGCGTATCCAGAAATCAGGTAAAAAACCTATCCCCTCCCGATCAGTCAAATCGAGAGGTAACGAAAAATGAGTACCAAAAAGAACCGGCAGTTTAGAATTGGGCAAAGGAACTTTAACTGGAGAACCAAAATTGATTACCCCCGCACTATTCATCCCCAAAAACACAACATTATCTAGCTGGCTTAGGTAATAAACAAATAACTCCCCAGCTGAAGCTGTCCAAGAATCCATAAGTACAACAACTAATGCTTCATTCTCGATTCGATCAGGTAAATGGTACCAGATTTCAGACCAACCACTTGCTGTAGGGCGAAATGAGACCGAATGGTAAGGTTGAGCATTTCCTTCCTGTACCATTCTAAGCTGGTTCAATTGCTGAGCCGTCTTTGTGGCAAGGCTAGCTGAGATCAGTGCCGACTGCCCAAATGTAGTACCAGTAAAATTACGTATCCAAGAAACCGGTTGATATGAGTCGCCCCCTCGATGAGATCTTATGTCAATAATTAACCGCTCCACACCTCTTAATTCGTGGGCATCAAGGAAGAACTCCTCGATTAACTGGTAATCTTGGGGGTTGTACCCTTCCGGGGTAGTGCGCCCTTTATAAGGAAAAGCTCTAACAGTAATAACTGGGATGCCGTCGATGGTCTTGTGTTGGTAGATCTCCTTTTCTTGAATGCGGTGGCTTACCACCTCTTCTAATATGATGGGAAGATTACGTTGTTCGCCATTTGACACAAGTGTCAGCTCGGCAGAGACCCCCTTTTGACCTTCAGTTTCAAGCACTCCGATTCGGTAGGTAATCCTACCGTCATCATCTAATGACGCCTTCATGAACTCCTCAAGCTTTCGGTCATTAACCAGCTTAAGATATTCTTTACCACCATGAGTTTCCAAATAGTAACCCTCACTATCTTGCAAAAAGGCATAATCGAAATTCATGTACATGGAAATACGGTGCTTGAGCCTTTTGTAATAGATATCAAAATGCCCATCATTGATGAAATTCAAGTGGCGGTAAAGGATCTCCCTAAATTCAAGTATACTTATTGTTGGCAAGTTCCTGTCTTCCAGTTCCTTTTTAATTCCTTCTTTTGCCGAAAGAAAGCTCTCATCGCCACCAAAGTACTGATAACCGGCATAACCATATTTCAACATAGAAAACAGAAAGTCCACATCCCCTAATGCCTGCTTTTTATAGACGACTAGACGGGGATCATATAACTTATCAGGTATTTGAAGGGCAAAAGAGTCATCTTCATAAGGATCATAAGGATATAAAAGCTCAGCGAACTTAGCCTTCTGTTCTTCGGCATCCCACTGAACATTGAATTGTGGCCTGTTAAGCTTAACGATCTCTTGAACCTCTGGATTTAGTCCAGCCCATGCCCTACATGGCGGGAACATTAAAAAAACAGTAACTAAGAAACTGATAGAGAAACGCAGATCCTTTTTCACATTACGATACCTCCTCCATGTAGTACCGTATAAATTGACCATAAGGAGCCTTTTTCCTCTAAGATTGTGGCGCAAAATCCATGCAAGCGGGCGCGAAAAAGCACCGAGGCTAAGAACATTAACATTCTTATTCGGTGCTTTTCTGTTTAGTCTTTATTTATGCCCTCTCGATGATGCAAACCCATTAAATCTCCAACCGGGACAGTAAAGAGGATCCCGGTTCCTGGGTCATCGAGTTTACCTGCCTTGACTAAAGCATCAATAATAGGTCCCTTATCTTTTTGAGGGGTAAGGATAAAGATAATCTCTTTAGAGGACTCCACATTTAAATTGAAGAACTTCTTGAATTCTTTCTCACCTGTTCCCCGACCATAAAAAATGGTGGCACCAAAGGCTCCTGCCTCTTTAGCTTCATCCACAATATAGTCGGCTTTGCCCCGCTCCACAACTACAAAGATCGCGACAAAATCCATGTTCTACACGCCCCTTTCTATGGTCTTAAATACCAACGATAATTCCCATAATGAGGACACTAATCGCGGCCCCTAGCGAAGTCAATCCCACCAAACCGAACCCGTTAAGCAAGGGGTCACTTGCCGCCAATACTTTAGAAAGCCCCAAGGCTACTGCCATATTAATGGGTATGTTAATCGGCCCAGTAGTGGCACTAGCCGAGTCAAAGGCAATCCCCACAATCCCCTCAGGTGCGAAGTACGTTAAAATGATCGTGATAAACAGCAAGGGAATAATGATCGTGGTTGAGGGGATTTGAAAGAGGATCTTAGCGATCCCTAACGCCATACCTGTCCCAAACCCAATAGCTACCGCGTGTATCAACACTTGCTTAGGTAAGACCCCTACTGAGATTTCTTCCGCTTCCATGGCCAAAGCATGTAATGCTGGTTCAGCTAGAGTGGCCAAGTACCCAATAACAAAGCCTACAATAATGATCCAGAATTTGCTATCTAGAGAGATAAGGTTAGCGCCAACACTCTCTCCCAAAGGTAGTAGACATAAAGTAAGGCCTTTTAAAAATAGGAAAAGTCCGGCTAAACTCAAAAGGTAACCCCCGATGAAGGATTGCGGTTTTTCTAAAGGGCTTTTTAGAACTAGTAATTGAAATAAAAGTAGACCAAGTACAATGGGAGTTAAGCTTTTAAACGTACCAAATAAGTCTTTGAGCATAGTCATCCTCCTTTGATGCCTCCGTAAGCATACCTTAAGCACACCTTTTTATTATACCGCATTTTAGACCAGTTGTGAGGGGAAATTGCATTTTTAAGCAAAGCTAGTAGCGAAAAACCGGTCTAACCTTAGTGATCTGACCGGTTTTGTCATTCTAATTCGTATAAGCTACAATAGCATCTCGCAAAAACTTGGCAGCCCCAGCCTTGTGTTGATCATAATAGGCTGTAAACCGTTCGTCGGCAACATACATTTCCCCTAGACCAGCATGAGCCTCTTTGGAATAATGGCCCCAATAAAAGCTTAGCCATTGCCGGTGTAGTTCCGCTATTCGAAGTCCTTCGGGACCTTTTGGGTCATCCACCCCAACTGCGGCCACCAAGGAGCGGATAATTTCTTCTGCTAACTCTTGGCTCTTTGCAAAATCTTGCTCACACAACCCCATTAGCTTAGCATTAGAAGCATCAACAACATCATGACCATACTTTTCCCTAACTTCTTCACCAAATTTCCGCTCATTCTCTTCCACCATTTCACGCTTAAAACCAGCAAATTTTTCCTGATCAGTCATACTTTTTCCACCCTCTCTAAAAGCAATTGTTTTCTCCACATTTTGAATCAAGACATCCAATTGCTTCCTCTTTTCTAGGAGCTGGTTGCGGTGTTCCAGTAAAGCAAGTGTTTCCTGGAAATCTGGTGCCGCCATTATCTCTTTAATCCGTTGCAAACTAACCCCCAGTTCACGATAGAATAGGATTTGCTGCAGTCGATCCACTTCTCGCTGTCCATAGATCCGATAACCTACTTCGTTAATGTAAGCTGGTTTGAGCAGATCAATTTGATCATAGTAGCGAAGAGTGCGTCCGCTAACACCCGCCAGATCCCCTAACTGTTTCACTGTATATTCCACACCATCACCTCCCTAGCACTACAATAAGGCTTGACGCTACGTCAATGTCAAGGGCAAAAAAAGAGAAAGCGCGATTATTTACCGCGCTCTCCTGATTAACTTTTAATAGACACTAGCCACATAGCGCTTGAGGTTTTCCAAGCCAATGGGAATAGCCTTCAGAGGATCTTCCATACCTTCGAACTCAATAGAGAGTACGCCGGAATACTTAGCGTTCTTCATGATCTTTAAAACTTGCACAATAGGTACTTCTCCATGGCCTACAATGGCACCACGGAGATAATTACCGCCACGGCTCGAGAACCAACCCTGACCAGGACTTGGCCCGTTGCCCGATTTAATGTGAAAGTCCTTAGCGTGCACATGGAAAGTGTAGGGCATCAAACGTCCCACAGCTTCAGTGGGATCCTCATCTACAACTAAAAAGTTACCCATATCTAGAAGCACCCCAAAGTTTGGGTGATCCACTCCATTCACTAACTTTTCCACCCGTTCACTATCTTGGCAAAAATAACCATGGTTTTCCACCATCGTCTTGATTCCAAGATCAGCGGCGAATTCAGTGATCGCCCGACAACCTTCGATTAGAATCGGCAAAGCATCGTCAAAACCACGGGCACCTGTCTTAGTTGCAGGCCAACCCCAAGTAGAATCGTGACGCATGCCTGGAGCACCTAAAATTTCTGCCACTCGAACTTCATCTTTTACCCGCTCGATTTCCGCCTTCAAATCTCCATTTGAACCATTGATAAAATCTGCCCAAATGGTGTAATTCGCCACCTGAAGACCAGCTTTATCGCAGGCTTCTCGTACTTTTGGGGCGAAAGATAGGGCGGTTTCCCCTTCTGGCAAATTAGGGAAGCCGGCGAATTCAATCACGTCAAAGCCCATTTCCTTAGCCTTAGTGATAATTTCGAAAACATCTAGTTTGCTTTGACTATAACTATAAGAACTTACTCCGATCTGCATAACCACACTCCGTTCTTCTATG
>JAAZLB010000226.1 GCA_012799535.1 Bacillota bacterium
TGCCACTGGTGGTCACCACCTTCCCCCTAGTATGATCCTTATTATACCTAAAAACCCGTAAGAAAGGCAACTAAAGGAACCTAATCCGCAAGAGGTTAGCAAGAAGCCATAGACCGCCTAAGCCTAACAGGGGATAAGCCACCCTAATTAGGGTACCAAACCCCACATAAGAAAGGAGTATAGCCCCTACTAGAACCAGCAAACTAACCCATACCCAACTGACTTTACCCTTGATTGTGATTCTAGTCACTAATGCAAGAGCGTTAGCTAGGGTGGTTGTATACATGGCTAACCAAATCATTAACTTATACACCAAAAGCCCGTTTCGACCAAAATTATAGGCTAAATGCTGGGCTGGCAAAGGATCCGCGAGCTGTTTTGGTGTAAGGGTGCCAAGGGCGAAAAAGAGCAAGGCTAGTAATAAGCCCAAGATGAGATTTCCCAAAAGAGAGACTGCCCATCGCTGTTTGGAGTTTGTCAGGACATGATGGACACTGGCAAGTAGCGCCATAGAGAATCCAAGATTATAAGAAGAGTAAAGGAGCGCAGCCTCCAAACCACGCCAGGAGCCAGTTTCGGGAAGTCCAGGCGGTCTCGTTCTCAATTGACTCAGGGAGATTAAGCCCAAGACAACTACCAGAATTAAGGCCAATGGGCTGCCAATTTCCAACACTGCACGAACTCCCTTCTGTAAAACAAGAAAAACTAATAGCGCCGTGACAAATCTGTAGGGGGCACCAAGGGTTGCGCTACCCGCCAACATTACACTCATGCCAATGAGTAGAAAGAGACTATAAATCCAATCAAAGAAAGGAGCACAGCGACCACCTAGGATAGGAAAAAGATCCTCGTAAGATGTAATCCCCTGGTGGCTGCAAAATTCTAAAACCACCACAACTGTGCTACTCAAAAGAACGAGCGTGAGTAAAGTACCCGCGAAGCCCCCCCAACCATAATGCAGAAAGAACACCACAATCTCCTGCCCTGAAGCGAAACCAGCTCCAATTACTCCAGCCACATATAAGCCTGCCACCGCCAAAACTTCCACCACACCACCCCTTCCCATATTTATTCAAACTAAGGCTTTACCATACATGCATAGTTTAGGGATAGACGGCATAAAGTAATACAAGTACTACTTTGGAGGTGTACCATGCTTTTAGAAACGGATGTGGTGGGACGAACTCATTGGAATGATCCTCTTTCCTCGGCCCAGTTAGCAGTGGCTTTAGCTTCTTTGCCCTTAGAGAATAACATCGACATTGTATGTGTGGGAACGGATCGTTCCACTGGTGACTCTTTAGGTCCCTTTATTGGGTCCGCTTTACAAGCACGGCTAAAGGCTGGTTTACTTCCTCAACAGGTTACCGTTTACGGAACCATCCATGAACCAGTTCATGCCCTAAATCTTAAAGAAACTGCAGAGAAAATCGGGTCTAAGGGTGGCAAGAGCAGTGTAATCGCCATTGATGCGTGCTTGGGCAGGGTCAAAAACATCGGATATATTTCAGTGAAACGAGGTCCCCTCCAGCCGGGAACCGGCGTAAACAAACAACTTCCCTCTATAGGCGATTATCATATTATTGGAGTAGTAAACGTAGCCGGATTCATGGAGCATGTTGTTTTACAGAACACGAGACTAAGTCTTGTCATCCAGATGGCGGACGTAATTACTGAAGGAATAACCCTATGCCTAGGAAGTCATTCAACCAAGGTGGAAGTAGCGTTAGGTGCATCCCAGCTCTTTTGATCAAAAAGGGGAGTGTTCCACGTGGAACATTCCCCTTTACAGTGCTCTAAATAACTCTAACAATCTCTCGAGTTCCTCATCGGAATAGTACTCAATAGATATTTTTCCTGCCCCCTGTTTGTAACTCACTGAGACTTTGGTACCTAGCTGTCGCTGCAAGTTTTCCTCCAGCTCAACTAATTCTGGACTTTTCACCTTAAATGTTCCACGTGGAACATTTTTTGGTTTCTTCACTAGCCCCTCTAATTCCCGGACACTAAGATCCTCCTTAACTACCCTTTTGGCCAGTTGGGTTCTACGCCTTTGGTTACTTACACCTAGAAGGACCTTCGCATGGCCTAAAGACAAAGAGCCTTGTTCTACTAAACTCCGCTCCTCTTGACCAAGATTGAGCAAGCGCAAGGTGTTCGCCACAGAAGAACGCTTTTTTCCTACCGACTCTGCTACTTGACTCTGGGTAAATCCAAATTCTTTCATCAAGCGTTGGTAACCTTCAGCCTCTTCAATGGGATTAAGGTTTTCCCTCTGCAAGTTCTCAATCAGGGCAACTTGCATCATCTCCAGATCCCCATAATCTCGCAAAATTGCTGGTACCTTTATAAGCCCAGCTAGCTCACTAGCCCGTACGCGCCGCTCCCCTGCTACAATTTGATATCCTTCCCCTTGGGGTCGCAGGATTACTGGCTCTAATAAACCAAAATCCTTAATAGACTGGGCCAACTCCTCCAATCTCTCTTGGTCAAACTGCTGTCTAGGCTGGTAAGGATTGGGCTGAATTAACTTAATGGCAATTTGTTGAATCTCCCCTTGTTCCTCAGAAGTCTCCACTTCTGGTATCAAGGCACGCAAACCCTTTCCTAGTCTTTGTGTACTCATGAATTCAAAACCTCCTGAGCCAAACTTTCGTAGGCCTCCGCTCCCTTAGATTTGGGATCATAAAGAGCGATGGGTTGACCGAAGCTTGGAGCTTCCCCCAAGCGCACATTCCGGGGAATAATGGACTTATAAACCCGTACTGTGTTTTGGAAATAGGTTTGTACATCTTCTATGACCTGTTGGGAAAGGTTCGTGCGCACATCAAACATGGTCATTACTACACCTTCCCACTCTAGATCCGGATTAAGATGTTCCTGAACCATGGCTATTGTGCTCACTAGTTGACTGAGTCCCTCCAGGGCGTAATACTCACATTGGATAGGTACTAACACGGAATTTGATGCGGTTAACCCATTAACGGTAAGTAACCCCAAAGAAGGTGGTGCATCAATAAGAACATAATCATAACGATCACCAATCGGTTCTAAAGCCTTTTTAAGCCGAAACTCCCGGTTAATGGTGGAAACCAGTTCAATCTCAGCCCCTGCGAGATCAATGCTGGCGGGTGCAACTTCAAATCCTTCGATCGCGGTGGGCTCAATAATCCGCTCAATTTTTTCCCCTTCAATCAGCACGGAATACATGCACTTCCGTACCTTACCCTTGTCTACCCCAACCCCACTTGAGGCATTGCCTTGGGGATCAATATCGAGCAAAAGAACCCTTTTACCAGCTAGTGCCAGGTAGGCACCGAGATTTACAGCGGTAGTACTTTTACCCACGCCGCCTTTTTGGTTAATGATCGCGATCACCCTAGCCATTGCCTTTCCCCCCTTGTGGTTTTTTCACAATCACGTTAATCTCGTAGACTTCGTCGTCCTCTCGTTCTTGAACTTCCACATCTAGACCACTAGACTCTAAGGTTGTAGTTAGTTCCCGGAGACTATTTGAAAAGAGGCGCAAATCCTTCAAGATCAACTTTCTACGTCCCTTGCTTTTGGCCGGTTCTTCTTTAGATTTGCCCTGTTCTGGCAAATACGCATTGACCAACTCTTCAGTTTGCTTAACGTTCAAGCTCCCCTTAATTACCTGCTCAAGAACTTGAAGTTGGTCCTCTTCATTCTGTAAACGAAGTAAGGCCCGACCATGTCTTTCGCTTAACATTTCCTGGGAAATAATTTCACGAACAGACTGTGGTAATTTAAGTAGTCGTAGCTTATTGGCTACGTTCGCTTGGCTGATCCCCAAACGCTGGGCTAACTCTTCCTGGGTGAGCTCAAACTCCTGAATCAAACGCTCGTAACCTTCCGCCACTTCAAACACATGGAGGTCTGCCCTTTGCAGGTTTTCGATCAAAGCCATTTCCGCTACTTCTTTATCATCTACGTCTTTTACAATTGCGGGAATAACCTCCCAGCCCAAGGATTTACAGGCTCTTAGGCGACGCTCCCCAACAATCACTTCATAACCGATAGCAGCTCGGCGCACCAAGATAGGTTGAAGTAAGCCGTGAATCTCAATTGACTCAGCAAGCTCCGCTAGGGAACCTTCCTCAAATTCTTGTCGGGGCTGATACTTGCCCGCACTAATTAGATGAACGGGGATTCCCTGTACTTCTTCAGCCCAACTTTCCCCTAACTCCTCTTTACTTACTTCTGCCCTTTTACGATTTAAGAGAACATCTGTCAATTTCATCTTGCTCACCTCACTACCGCATGGATACTTTATTCTGTATGCTTCCCCGAGTTCCTTCCTCTATTTGGGCACACACAAAAAGAGTGCCTAGGTAAAACCGTCAGCACTCTCCTTCTTAGAGTAAAGGTCGTTTACTGGGCAAACCTGCTCGCCGAGGATAAACCGACGGTGTTGCCCCTATCTTTCGAAACACTAACAGGGTCCTTTCTCCCATAGACAATGGTAACTCTAAATCGAATGTTTGTTCTAGCTCCATGTTCAACTTCTTCAGGGCTACCCCGCTTGCGGTCAGCTCTTGTCCAGCCTCGCCAGCCTTAAAGGCAACAAATTGCCCCCCTACCTTGACCAAGGGGCTACATAATTCCAAAAGCACCGGTAAGTTGGCTACCGCCCGACTCACTACCAAATCATAACTTTCCCGATGTTTTGCATCTTGCCCCACATCTTCCGCCCGGGCATGGAGTGTAACAACATTGTCTAACCCAAGTTTTTGGGATGCTTCGTCCAGGAAATTCAAACGCTTTCTAAGAGAATCTAGTAAAACTATTGACCACTGGGGTCGAGAAATTGCCAGAGGTATCCCAGGAAAACCTGCCCCTGTGCCTACATCAAGAACATTTAGTTCGGTAGGTAATTGCAAAAGCAGAAGACTTAGACTATCCAAAAAGTTCTTTACTGCCATTTCTGTAGGCTCTACAATACGAGTTAAATTGAGTCCCTGATTGACCTCAATAATTTCTAAGGAAAATTGTCCCATTGCAGCAAGTGTCTTAGCATCACAGGGAAGATTCCAAGCCTTCAACCCATCCCTTAAAGTAGTCTCAAATATGCCTAAATCAAAACTCATTCAGTCGCCCTCCGTTGCAATTGTTCTAAATGCACCAAAAGGACACTAATATCTGCAGGAGTAACTCCAGAGACTCGGGAGGCCTGGCCGACGGAACTAGGTCGAACTTCACTCAAGCGATTTACTGCTTCCCGAGAAAGGCCCTTTAATTCCTGATAGGGAAAATCAGGTGGTAGGAGTTTCTTTTCCATGCGCTCAAAACGTTCAATAGCAGCCTCTTGCCTACTCAAATACCCGGCATATTTCACATTAATCTCTACCTGTTCTCCTATAGATCGAGACAAAGGAGGTAGATCTGTGAAATGGACCAAATCCCCATAGCTTAGTTCTGGACGACGGAGCAAATCTGCCAAGGTTACTCCGTGCCTTAAAGGAGTGGTACCTAAAGCCATAAGCTTCTCATTAACCTCTGGGGTGCCACCAATCACTGTTCTATTCAAGCGCTCTACTTCTGCTTCGATTAAGTCCTGTTTGTTTAGGAAGGCAGCATACCGTTCCTCACTAATTAAACCCAATTCATAGCCAAGGGGGGTAAACCGCACATCCGCATTGTCCATGCGCAACGATAAACGATATTCAGACCTAGAAGTCATCATCCGGTAGGGCTCTGTTACGCCCTTAGTAACCAAGTCATCGATTAAAACTCCAATATACCCTTGAGAACGGGGAATAATAATAGGTTCTTCCCCTAATAAGAAGCGAGAAGCGTTAATACCTGCCATGATCCCTTGGGCAGCCGCTTCCTCATAACCGGAAGTGCCATTAATTTGACCTGCACAAAAGAGGCCGGAGATATCCTTAGTTTCTAAAGAAGCATGCAAAGCCAAAGGATCAATACAGTCGTATTCAATGGCGTAAGCAGGACGCATAATCTCTACGTTTTCAAAGCCAGGAATAGTTCTTAGCATCTCGTCCTGAATCTCCAAGGGTAAAGAAGTGGAAGAACCACTTAAATACCCTTCGTTAGTGTCCCAACCTTCGGGCTCGATAAAAACCTGATGACTAGTGCGATCGGGAAATTCCACGATCTTACTTTCAATAGAAGGGCAATAGCGTGGTCCTGGTCCGGTAATTGCCCCACTATACATAGAAGTTCGATGGAGATTATCTCGAATTATACGATGTGTTTCAGGGGTAGTATAGGTCACCCAACACGGTGCTTGCTCGATTTCAATAGAATCTGTTTCAAAGGAAAACCCAAAGATCTTCTCATCACCGGGGAGTTTTTCCAATTTGTCATAATTTAGGGAACGCATATTGATTCGGGGAGGTGTTCCTGTTTTAAAACGAACAATAGGAAGCCATTTTTTTAGGGCAGAGGCGAGATCTACCGCAGTATGTTGGCCCTGGGGACCAGACTCGTATTGCAGTTCTCCAATATGAATTACTGAGCGCAAATAGGTTCCTGTGGCCAAAATCACCACGGGAGCGAACACCTGAACTCCACCTCGCAAAACTATCCCTTGTATCTTGCCCTTTTCTACTAGAAGATCCGTAACAAGCCCTTCCTTTAAATAAAGGTTAGGGGTGTTTTCTAATACCTGTTTCATTCTACGCTGATATAATTTGCGATCTAATTGCACCCTAAGGGATTGCACAGCAGGCCCTCGCCTGGTATTAAGCATCCGCATCTGCATGAGGGTGGCGTCACAATTTTTCCCCATTTCACCACCAAGGGCATCAATTTCCCGTACTAAGGTGGCCTTGCCCGAACCGCCAATGCTGGGGTTGCAAGGTAATAGAGCGACGTTGTCTAGATTTAAAGTTAATACTAAGACTGTGTGACCACGACGAGCGCAGGCCAAGGCAGCCTCTGCACCGGCATGTCCCGCACCTACTACAATCACGTCATAACTATTAGGAATCATCTCAATCCCTACTTTCCAATACAAAACTGAGCGAAGATCTGATCCAATACGTTTTCTCGTACCGTTTCACCGGTAATTTCCCCTAGATGCTCTAAAGCTTCGTATAAATCTACTGCAATTAAATCCAATGGTAAGCCTCCCCTAAAAGTATCCAGGGCCCGTTCTAACCCTTGTTGTGCCTCAAGTAAAGCATGTTTATGACGGGTGCGGGTAACCAATGCCTTGGAACCTGCAGAGCTTAAAATTGCCCCGCTACCAACCTGACTGAGAATAGCTTCGCCTAGCTGTTCTACGAGTTCGTGACCTTGATGCACTAGGGAAATTTCCAGCACCGGAGCATCTCCTAAATCCCCTAGCTTACTCATATCCCAAGAAGGTTCTAGATCCACCTTGTTCACTAAGATAATCCGCTTCTGATCCTTAGTCTTATCCAAGATTTCGTGATCTTCACTACTCAAAGGTACGCTACTATCTAAAACATGGAGGATTAAATCTGCTTCTTGAATCAGATCCAAACTGCGAGCCACTCCTAATTGCTCCACAAGATCTTCGCTTTCCCGAATACCCGCGGTATCAATCAAACGGAGGGGAACTCCCTGCAAATTGATCACTTCTTCAATAGTGTCCCTGGTAGTGCCAGGAATATCAGTTACTAATGCCCGATTTTCATCTAGTAGCTTATTTAACAGACTAGATTTACCCACATTGGGTTTACCAGTAATCACCGTTTTTAATCCTTCTCTGAGGATTTTACCATCATCGGCTGTAGCTAGCAAATTAGCTAACTCCTCGAGACTTATTACCAAAGCTTCTTCTAGTTCTAGAAGATCCACTTCAGGAAGATCCTCTTCCGGAAAATCTATACTTGCTTCCACCTTAACTACAACCCCGTATAAACGAGTTTGAAGATCTCTAATCCGTCGACTTAAGCTACCTTCCAGCTGATCGACTGCTACCTCTAAACCAAGGGAGGTAGAGGCTTGGATGATATCAATCACCGCTTCTGCCTGAGATAAATCTAGACGTCCATTTAAAAAGGCACGTTTAGTAAATTCCCCTGGCTCAGCTAACCTAGCACCACTGCGGAGGGCTAAATTCAAAACTGCCTGCACCGAAATTATGCCTCCGTGGCATTGTAACTCTACCACATCTTCCCCTGTATACGAATGGGGTCCCCGCATCACAAGGGCCAAGGCTTCATCTATCTGCCGATCGGTAGTTGGATCTACAATTTGTCCATAGCGTAACCGATAAGTTTTTAGATCCTGCAACTTTTGCCCCCGCTGGGCGCGGAAAATCTTGTCTCCAATTTCAACCGCTTCAGGTCCACTTAGGCGCACAATACCGATTCCACCCTCACCTAAGGGCGTAGCCACTGCTGCAATAGTGCGATCCATCTACCATCACCTCAATCCCTATTCTACCACAAAATGAAAAAAGGGCGTACCTGCACGGCACACCCTTTAATTTTAATTTATTTAGGAAGTATTACCACCCGGCGATAGGGGTCTTGACCTTCACTTTGGGTCTGTACTCCAGGAAATTCTTGCACTTCTTGATGAACAATTCTCCGCTCAGCCGCGTTCATGGGATCCAAAGCCACACGCCTTCCACTAGATTCCACCTTCATGGCCGCCCTTTGGGCTAAGGTCCGCAAATTTTCTTCCCGTTTAGCACGATAATCCCCTATATCTAGATTAACCCGCACCCATTGTCCCCCTTGGCGATTTACCGCTAGGGATGTGAGGTATTGTAAACTGTCTAAGGTTTGACCCTTACGCCCAATTAAAATTCCTAAATCATCACCATCAATTTGGAGTTCAACAGATTCTTCATCACTACTACCAGTGACGGTGGCAGATATATCCATATAACCTAACAGTTCGTTCAAAAACTCAATGGACGCCTCCAGTTTTACCTCATGAATCGGTGCTACCGGTGCCTTTTGCTCAACTAGAATCTTCGCCTGACGGGAACCGATCCCTAGAA
>JAAZLB010000227.1 GCA_012799535.1 Bacillota bacterium
CCATCCTTGACAACCACCAATTTGCGGGGATCCCCTAATTCTAGTCCTGGTGTGATTGTTTGCTCAATTCTAAGGCCAAAAAGGGGCAAGAGTTTACGGTTAGTTACACTAAGTTGCATAGTATACCCCGAATCAAACTCCCCTTGGCGCCGGTTGAGGGTCCGTTCTAAACTAAGCTTAGAAAAGACAAAGCGGTTCCATAGATAGGCCATACTTACTGCCACGAGCACCAATAAAGAGCCTACAAGGGCTACCGTATGACCTTTTAAACCGGCGAATAAAGCCAAACCTCCAAAGCTGAAGATTAATAGTGCCGCCTTAAAACTAGGAGCCATGGAGAACATCCTCAGTAGGCACTGGGACCTTGGCCAAGATTTCCTCAATCAACTCCAGCTTATTCGTTTCGCCATATTCACTATCATATTCTAAGATCAGGCGATGACTAGCCACGAAGGGAAAAAGGTATTTCAGATCATCTGGCAAGACATAATCCCGACCTTGTAAAAAAGCATAGGCCAACGAAGCCCTCATCAGAGCTAGAGAACCCCGGGGGCTAAGACCAAGGCGAATATGGCGATTTTCTCTAGTTGCTGCAGCTAAACGAGCAATGTAATCCATCAAAACAGGAGCAAGGTGCACTTGGGCCACCTCTTCCCGGAGGGCTAAGATTCCTTCCCCATCTAGGACAGGTTTTAACTCTGTGAGGGGGTCTTTTTGTTTAAAGCGAGCTAAAATCTCCACCTCTTGCTCCGCAGTAGGATAACCCATTTGAATCTTTAATAAAAAGCGATCTAACTGAGCTTCTGGCAAGGGAAATGTCCCCTCTAGTTCTAGGGGATTTTGGGTAGCAATCACTAAAAAAGGACTAGCTAAAGGAAAAACAGTACCTTCGATACTTACTTGTTGTTCTTCCATGGCCTCTAAAAGGCTTGACTGGGTTCTAGGCACTGCCCGGTTAATCTCATCTGCCAAGAGGATGTTTGTAAAGACAGGGCCTGGCCTAAACTGGAAATCCCCTTCTTTTTGATTATAAAAATAAATCCCTGTAACATCCGCAGGTTGCAAATCAGGAGTGAATTGAATACGCTTAAAATCAATTCCTAAGGAGCGGGCGAGGGCGTTTGCCAATTTGGTTTTGCCTACTCCAGGTACATCGTCAATTAGACAGTTACCCCGGGCTAAAAGGGTGGTTAATAGTAGGTCTGTAACCTCTTCCTTACCGATAATCACCTTACTAATGTTTTCCCGTAGGAGCTGTAATTTATCTCTCATCGTTCTCCCCTTCCACATCTATGCACAGTAAATTCACCGCGACATTAAAAATACCTCCCCCAAAATACTTGGAGGTAATCACCTCCCAATGGAGAAAGAGAGTGCCAGAAGAATTTTTTTGGAGGGACATTATGAAGCAATTACACACCATCGAAACGTATCTACTTGATTTAGATGGAACCTTTTATTTAGGAGACCACCTCTTTCCCTGGTCAATTCCTTTTGTAGAAACCATGGAGAGGCTTGGTAAACGCTTTGTCTTTGTAACCAATAATTCATCCCAAAATGGCAACTACTATGTGGAAAAGATCCGGAAAATGGGAGTAGATATCACGCCGGATCAAGTGTTTACCGCAGGGCAAGCCACGATTTTTTACTTAAAAAAATACAATTATCCTAAGAAGCTCTACTTGGTAGGCACTCCCGCCCTAGAAGAGGAATTCACCGAAGCAGGTTTCATCCTCACGGATCAGGATCCTGAGACCATTGTTCTAGGTTTTGACATGACCTTAACCTATGAGAAGTTGCGCATCGCCTGTGATTTTATCCGTAAAGGAGTGCCCTTCATTGCCACCCACCCTGACTTCAACTGCCCTACTCCTGAGGGACCAATCCCTGATTGCGGTGCTATGATCGCCTTGATTACTGCGTCCACGGGAGTTGAACCAAAAATAATTGGGAAACCCTATCCTCAAATGGTGGAAGCTCTGCAGGCTAAGTATGGCCTAGAAGACCCCCATACAGTGGCTATGGTCGGTGATCGGCTCTACACAGATATTGCCATGGGCAAAGCTGCTGGAATCAACAGTATCTTAGTACTAAGTGGTGAAACTCAACTAGAGGATCTGGAGAACTCTGAGATTAAGCCAGATTTTGTTCTAGAAAATCTTGGGGAGATCGCTAAAGCCCTTAGTTAAGACACAACCCCCATCACAATGATGGGGGTTTTACTACATTACGTATCGACGTCGTCTAAAAAATCGAATCAAAACTACCGCTACTAGAATGGTCAAGAGTGATACTCCCAGGGCAACCACTGTATCCACATCTAGACCCTTCCTCCTGGGCATTCCCATGTCTCCAGGACGGGTGGGTTCGCCTCGTCCTTGTCCCATTGGTCGCATCATATTATCTGGCCCACCCATTCTTGCACCTCCAGGAGGAACGGGCCTTTCCATCCCCTCTGGTGGTTGCCAATCGCCTCCTTGCATATTGGGCAACGGTCTTTGAAGCATGCGCCCTCCCTCAACAACTGGTAGATTGGCATCTTCTCGTATGGATCCACCCATAGCAGGCATCCCCATTCCTCCCATTCCATTCCCATTATTGGTGGAGGGCAGTTCTCCATGGAGCTGCTTTTGAATAGAATCTGACATAGAAGAGGCTAGTGCTATAATACCTGGAACATTACCTCCAAAACCTTTTATTCCACCCATACTGCCTTCAATACTCTGCTCAAACTGTTCAAACGTATAAAACGCAGTAGGATCGTCCTTTACATAATCAGCAATAAGATCGTGGATTCGAGCAGTCTCCCTTTCTAGGTAGTCACCACTCAAATACTTAGTAGCCAACTCTTCTAAATAACTGTGATACGTTTCTCGATATTTTTCATTTTCAAGAAGTTTAGCAATCAAGGGTCGTTCTGCCACCGGACCTTGTGTTGGCTCGTCAATGTATACCGTGGTCGCATCGCCATTGAAGCCAAAACCACCAAAAGCCATGTTCAGATCCCAAGGAAGGATCGTAAACACACCATCTTTCTCGTATAAATAATAATTATGACCCATTGCCCCTTGATAACTATCAAAATTGGCTAATGCGGTACTTACTGCAAGATAGCGTAAAACCCCATCCACATCGAGATATTTTTCTAGATCACCACCGTTATTCAGCACATCCAGCATTGTAATAAGTTTGGACCAATCAGCATTTTTTCGCTTACTCTTTACTTCAAGCCCTGTATAGTCCGATTTACTTGGGCCGTTATAAGTTAACGCATTACCAACCGACTTATATAAATCCCCTGTTAAATGCCTAAAATTTCTCTCTAAGAAGGGTTCTAAAATACTCTCAACCGCAAGATACAAGCCCCAGTACTCCCCATTTACGTATACTGCAGCAAACGCCCGTGCCGGTGTGGCCACACCCATCTCTTCAAAGATTTGATAAGCAAGATACTCCCGCATATACGATGGATCCGAGAAGTTGTTGTTCAAATTCAGCTGGGTAATCCCAGCCATAGTCTGACCTTTCGTCAGTCCATTAAAGTTGATCTTGAAACTGTACCGATCACTATCACTGCGTACTACGGAAGACAAACTAGAATTTCCCTTGGTCCGAATCTTCACATACGGGTACACATCACCATTTACAGTAACACTAGCTGGATGAAATTCCTCATCGATGGCATTCTCCATCATATCCTGCCAGTCAGCCTCATTGATTTCTATATTAATCTCCATTACTTGGTCGGGCTGAAAGTACTTAGAGATATATGCATCTCCGTATACTGGAGCAACCCCTGTCCCATATACAGCATAAGCCTGTACAAAGAGGGCAGTCAAAACCACCATTACAACAGCTAAGACCCCAATCTTAGTATTCACAACCCATCACCCCTCTCACAGAAACCCGCTGGCTGCAGAAATTCTATGAAACATATTCCCCATTAAAGCTCACTAAAGACGCTGACGTTACCCCACTAATCTGAGATATTTCATTAATGAATTTTGTTTCGCCATTCTTCATCCGTACTTCGTAGATGAGCTCCATACCCTTTTCTGACATTACAGTCTTGGATTTAACCCGATACTTACGGAATGTATTGCGTAGTAACTCCAGAATTGTCATTTCCGCCTTATCATCGAGACAATTTACGATCACCAAGTATGGTGTATCCACCACATTTTTGCTTACAAAACCTATCAAGACAAGACCAATGATGACAGAACCCATGACAGCTAAAGGAATCATTCCTGCCCCAAGGACAATTCCACTGCCTACAGCCCAAAACAGGAAAACCAAGTCTAGTGGGTCCTTAATAGCGGTCCGAAACCGTACGATGGATAGGGCGCCTACCATACCTAAAGAAAGAACAACGTTAGACGTCACAGCAAGGATCACAAAGGTTGTCAACATGGTTAATGCAACTAAGGCGATATTGAATGGTCGGGAATACATTACGCCTGAAAACGTCTTTTTGTAAACCAGGTAAATGAAAAGTCCAACTAGAAATGCACTTAGCAATGCAATCAGAGCGTCAACAAACGAAAAACCCACCACTTTTTCTAGGAAACTGGATTTGAATATATCATTAAACGTAAATGTCATTTTAGAAACCCCCTTTAATTAGCTAAACATAAACTCGACACGCGGCATATTTCGAAACGGCCGTAGGTGAACATGTATTCAATTGCACTACATCTTGAATAAACTCTGGTAAAAACTCATCAAACTTCACTTCGAGAATACAATACCCATCATCCATAGCATCAGCATTTGGTAAATCCGCATCTAGAAAGTGGGAATAGCCAATGGCACCCCGGATTCCACTATCAATAGTGATCCGAACATTGCCTGCTGGGTGAAAAAATGCCTCCCGCCAATAATCTACTACTGTTCTTGGAACAAGTCGTTCTAGATGCAACCCTAGAAAGAACTCTCTGAGTAAAGGCTGATCCGAATCCTTCAGAAAATCATAGTCGCCAGCCAAAATTTGCCTCGTTTGTGTTTCTGTCAGAGTTTCTCCCAACTTAGCTGTCATACCATAATGCTTGATTTTTTTCTCCAGTCGAATAAAACTAAGGTCGTGGTTATAATACCGAATCCTAAACTTCTCTCGTAGGGGCAGACCATTAATCTTCTCATAGAGAGCCTTATCTTCTAACGTATCAAAATACAAACTCCTAATCTGGTATTTCCCATCTGGACCAGCATGTCTATCGCTCTCTAGTAAGCCAGACAATCGGCTGGAGATCACCACTGCATCAGCCATAGTAACTACATGCTTCAACTCATGACGGTATTTTAAACCTTGCATCAAAATCACCTCATCTCCCGTTTTCCTCATGGTATTGATTCTAACTGAAACACGAATCCAAGTACTCGAAGAACGGCGGTAATCTTGACGCAACAATGACGCAAAAAAAGAACGAAGCCGTCATTCAGCCTCGTTCCTGGGGGAAAACTCTAGAAAGTTATATGAAAAGCAGCTCCGACAGCTGTATTTCTCGCTTCAATCTTGCCTCCATGCTGCTCTACCACCGATTTTACGATGGAAAGCCCGATGCCATGTTTCCCACCTCGACCCTTATAGAAACGATCAAAGATATGGGGTAAATCTGATTCCGCAATACCCTGCCCATCATCTTTCACAGTAACCACAATCTGATCATCGATTGTGCCACAGCTTAAGATAATCGTGTGATTTGCATATCGAATAGCATTAGCAATCAGATTCGAAAACGCCCTTGACAAATGGTTTTCATCACAAGCCATATTTACTGGTTCAGGTGGAAAATCAAAAACAAACTGTAAGCCCTTCTCTGCCACTAAATTCATTTGACGCTCAGCACAATTGGACAAAATATCTCGCAAATCCCATTCTTCCATTTTGATGGTGGTGATACTATCCATCCGCGATAGATAAAGCAGATCCTCCACTAGTTCACTTAGGCGATCCGTCTCACTGCTAATGACCTGACTGGCTTTTTTCGCATCCAAAATACCATGTTCGATTCCCTCTGAACTACACTTGATAGATTGTAGGGGAGTCCTCAATTCATGGGACGCATTTTGAAAAAATGCCTTCTGCTCTCGATCATAGGTATCGAGCTGTTCGGCAGCTCGATTCATACTTCGCGCCAATTCCGAAAGCTCTAGATCGCCGTAATCTACTCCATTCCTTCGAAAATCTCCTTCCCCTATGCGGAGAGCAAAGTGAGTTAACTCTCGAATAGGTTGGGCAATCTTGCCCGAAATGAAAACGGCGCAGACAGCAGCCAGAATACCTGCTATACCCATCACCATCAGGAGAACTACATTAATTCGATGTGAAAACGCAGCTAAAGATGTCATATCAATGAAGTATACCAAGAAGGCACCCTCATCAAAAATCGTACCGTTTATAGGTACTGATATATAATAATACTCTCGTTCTAACACTCTAAGGGGCATGATTTCTTGTTTCCCTAAATCTACCTGTTTCGCTTCTAATTCAGATACAAAAGCCTCTACTTCTTCATACCTCTGAGGAAAAATGATAGTCCTATCTGGAAACAGCAGCTGATAGCTATCTGAGACAATGATCCCTTCCCCTCGCCCAATAGGTTCTCTTGGCAAACGAATATCTGGAATGAATTGAGGAGGTCGTTGATCAGGTGGGACTCTCAATGGACGTTCATCAGCCCTTACATCTAGTGCTGTTTGGAGCTGCTCCCGTACACTGCTTTCAATATACTCACCAGCAAGCAGATTAAAAACGACGAAAATTACCAAAAACACAACAACAATAAGGAGCAGAACCATCATCAATATGCGGGTTCGAATACTAACTTTTTTTTGCCCTGATTTAGTCATCACAATCCTCACGCTCTTTCAAACGAAAGCCAAAACCCCAAACCGTATCAATAACTACTCGACTGTCAGCGATTTTCTTCCGTAGTCTTCGAACAGTATCATCGGCAGCTCTCGTTTCTACAATGCTATCATATCCCCAAACCTTATCTAAAAGTTCATTTCGGGAGACGGCTCGTTCCTGGTGCTCCATGAGATAACACAAGAGATTGTACTCATTCGGAGTGAGATCTAACTGCCGATCTCCCATAGTAACAAGTTTACTGTTGCAGTTAATGGTAATATCTCCGTAAGTGAGTACACCTTCAGAAGGCTTTTCTTGAACCCCTTGATCAAACTCAATACGCCGAAAAATAGCCTTCACCCGCATTACCAAAGATATTGCCGAAAAGGGTTTAGTAAAGTAATCGTCACTCCCTAGATTAATTCCAGTGACATAATCTAAATCGCTATCGCGGGCAGTTAACATAATAATGGGAACCGTACTGAACTGCCTGATCTGGGAACAGATGGAAAAACCATCGGCACCAGGCATCATAATATCGAGAATCACTAAGTCACATGGCTGTTGCCGGAAAGTCTCCAGTAATTTCTCTCCATCTTCAAAAGCAGTTACCACATAGCCTTCGCTTTCCAAAAAAGACTTCACCACAGTTCGAATATTTTCTTCATCATCAGCAATGTAAATTGTTTTGGTCGTAGACTTCAAAGACTCACCTCCCCACATTCATGTTCAGTATACCTCGGACTGAAGAAATAATCTCCGCGTTGTTCTATCAAAATCTCCGCAAATCTCCTGCAAAAAAGTACTCAGTCTGAATGTGAAAAAACCCCGTCCTTAGTGAGTGTTGATCACTAAAGACGGAGGACTTTTAACTTACTGCCCACATATAAACAACCTTATAGCTCTACCCCAATAGCTTGTAACCAAGCTTGAGCAATAAGTCCATGTCCTGCATGGGAAGGGTGCACACCATCAGGTGCCCAGTAACTTGGCTTCTGTCTAGCACAGGCCTGGGCAAAAAGACCATCTAGGGGTACATAGAGGGCGCCAAATTCGCGAGCTAACTCTCGCACCACTTGGATTTTAGGATCCAAGTCCTCTCGCCAGGCCCTTAATTCAGGTTTGACGGGCACTAAAAATGGTTCTAGTAGAATCAATTTAGCAGAAGTCTCTTGCCTTACTCTAGTTAAGAGGCGCTCATAACCTGCGGCATACTCTTCAGTTGAAGTAGGATCATTACGGTCAAAACGACGCCAACAATCATTTATCCCAATCATGATGGAAAGCACATTAGGTTGTAAATCTAGACAGTCTTGATCCCAGCGTGCTTCTAAATCCCGCACCCGATTACCACTAATGCCCCGGTTCAAGAATTGTACGTCCTGTTCGGGATACAAAGCAGAATACCAGCTCGCCACCAAATTGGCATAACCGATACCTAAAGACTGGGACCGAATCCGATCCCTGCCTGTATCTGTAATGCTATCTCCTTGGAACAACACAATATCCTTCTCGTTAATAAAGCTCATGGATCCTTCTCCTTTAGCGAAATAACTTATAGTGCTACTTCGCTAAGGCTCTAAATTAACCTGCTCGTATCTACAGTTCCCGGAGATACTGCCTTAAATTCTTCAAACTAGCCTCTAAACCAAAGAGAGGACTTTCTAAGCCAGAGAAATCTACCGCGATCCAACCAGTATAATTTTGTTCCCATAAGGCCCGAATAATAGCTTGCACTTCCACTAGACCTAGACCGAGTACACTACCAACATAATGCTCTCCATCTTGCCCCCGGAGCCCACGGGACTTTTCATGAGACTCTGCTAAACGCAAGTCACTAGCCCGTACATGACCTACCTTGGGGTGAGGGCGTTCCCCTAGGAGAAAAAAGTCCGCCATATGGAAAGTGCTTTTCACATACGGACTATCTATACTAAGAGGCAGGCTCCCTTGATCTAAACACAAGGTTAGTTCTGCTTCCTCCAGGTAAGGAAGGATTTCAGGCAATCTAGCAAATGGCTCAGAAACACGGATACAAGAAGCACCTAATTGTAAACCAGTCTCGATCCCTTGCTTCAAAGCTTCCGGTTCCTCCAAGTCCTGAGTTAAAGCGTAACAGGCTACCTCTAGTCCCGTTTCCTCTAAGACTTGAAGCATCCTTTCTAACTCCCCAAGATCCTTCAAGTACCGATCACAAAGCTCCACACCATCCACTGCAAGACTAGCGGCATACTTCAAAAAGGACACATTGTTTAGTTCTCCCAGTACAAAGCGATCATGTAAACAGCACATACTAATGGCAACTTTCACGATGCTCCGTCCTTTCCGTAGGGATTTTACACCCTTCCTTAACATTTAATTCACCCTTAGGGGCGCTTTTTCCTTGCTGTGTGCTATAATAAAAAAAAGGCGGTGAGATTTTGGCTTTCAATGCAGAACAACTCCTAGGCCCCAAGGGTTTATTGGCCAAGGAACTTGCAACATACGAATACCGTTTAGAGCAACTGCAAATGGCAGATCATGTTTATACTAGCTTACAACAGGGAGGACACGGAATTATCGAAGCTGGGAC
>JAAZLB010000228.1 GCA_012799535.1 Bacillota bacterium
ATCTAGATTAGATCTCTGCAGGAGATGTGGACCAACACGTGGAAACCACGTAGTGAATAGAATAAAGGGAGGTGATGGTATGCAAGGAATGGATAGTAGGCACTGCTTAATCTGTCAAAGTCCCGTTGACCCAGGCGAGCTTGGTTTTTGGGGAGAAGTTATTTGTGGGGATTGTGAAGCCTTAATTATGGAATTAGCAGTGGATCAACCTGAATACGATGAAATTGTCAAAGCTTTCCGCCTTTTATGGCAAAACCAATTCTTGGCCTTGCAAAACCATCACACTATGGAGAGTGACAATTATTGAAACAAGACACCGCTCCGTTTTGGACAGCTTTAAAATCCTATCAAGAAAAAGGTGTAATTCCTTTTCACACTCCTGGACATAAGTTGCAAAGTGGACCATTTTCCACAATCGAGTCCGCCCTAGGACCGGGTTTTTTCGCTCTAGATCCATCCGATGAAATTGAGGATCTTGCTTTCAACCACGACTTTGAACTGGCTCTCAAGAGGGCTGAAGCTTTAGCTGCGGAACTATTTGGGGCCCAAGATACTTTATTTCTAGTTAATGGCACCACCGGAGGATTACATTATTTAGTCATGCCCACAACTGGTCCAGTCTTGATTCCTCGCTTCTCTCATCAAGCAGTTTATTCTGCCCTAATTTTAGGTGCAGGGGGAGGAATATACCTTCCCGCTAGCTACGATTTGGACTGGCACATTCCCCTACCACCAACGATAAGTCAAGTGACCGAAGCTTTAGCTGACAAAGACTGTCAAGCTATGGTAATCACCCATCCCACTTATTATGGAACAGTAAGTGATTTGACCGAAATTATCGAATTAGCCAAAAGCCAGGGTGTGAGAGTCTTTGTAGACGAAGCCCATGGGGGCCACTTCCTCTTTTCAGAAGAACTTCCAGCTACCGGCTTAGAATGCGGTGCCCATGGAGTAGTCCAAAGCACCCACAAAACTTTAGGATCCTTTACTCAGACCTCCATGCTTCATTGCAATGATCCAGTCTGGTTTCAGAAAGTGAAAGAGGCTCAGAGTGTTCTCCAAACTACGAGTCCTTCTCTAGTATTTTTTGGAGTATTAGATGAGGTCCGGAGGATTTTGGCCCTACAAGGTTGCGATTTAATGGGACAAACACTTGAACTAGCCTATAGCTGCAAGAAACATCTAGCTAGGATTCCAGGTGTAGAGCTTCTCCCATGCCACCTGCAAGCTGACCCAACTAAAATTGTCTTTACCTTAAGGGATCTTGGTCTAACCGGTATTGAAGTAGAAGAGATACTTCGGAAGGATTATAATATACAGGTGGAATTAAGCGACTATTATAATGTCCTAGCCCTAGTTACCGTAGGTGATACGGTTACAAGCATCAGTAAACTGGTGGAGGCCATCCAAGATTTAGCATCCCGAAGAACTCATCTGGGTGGACACAAATTACCTCATTATCGACTTGAGGTGCCCCATTTGCCCCCTAGTCGACTAAATTTGCGGGATGCATTCTTCCAAGAAAAAGAAGAGATTCCCTTGGCGAAAGCCATCGGTAGGGTGAGTGGAACTTTCTTAACTCCCTATCCACCGGGAGTACCTGTAATCGTTCCTGGGGAAGAATTTACCTGGGAGATCGTGGAATATCTCACTTGGTGTTCTACAATAGGCTGGCCCGTTAGGGGATTAATGGCAGGGGAAAAAGTGAGAGTACTAAAGGACTATAACCATCTTTGCAGAAAATAAAGTAAGGGGTATCTCTATGCGACAGGGTCTGTTTATTACATTAGAAGGTGTGGATGGAGTAGGCAAGACCACCCAGGCACTTTTGTTGAAAAGATGCCTAGAACAGAGGGGACACACGGTTTTGCATACCTTCGAACCAGGAGGTACGGTTTTGGGAAGTCAAATCCGTCAGTTACTTTTGAATCCTGAACATAAGGAATTACATTCCATGACCGAAATATTACTATACGCGGCAGACCGAGCCCAACATGTATTTGAAACGGTGTTACCAGCCTTAGAGGGGGGTCAAACTGTTGTATGTGAGAGGTTCATTGATTCGTCCGTAGCTTATCAAGGTTATGGTCTAGGTTTGGATATTGAAGGCATTAAAGACATTAATCGTTGGGCATCAGGAGGATTAATCCCTGATTTAACCATTTATCTTGATGCAGACCCCGCGGAATCTTTAAAGAAGACAAAGGGAGATCGAATTGAACAGCGAACTTTAGAGTATTACGCGAGGGTACGGGAGGGATTTTTGACCATTGCCCAAGAAGAACCTAAAAGGGTTCAGGTTATCTGCGCGACAGGCAGTATTGAAGAAGTAGCCTCCCGTGTGCTGGAGGCTCTAGGGGGAATATGCCCATGATGAAATTGTTGATCACCATTGTGCAGGATCAAGACGTTTCTTCTCTTTTGGAGGCTTTAGTTGAAAATGACTTTCGCGCCACTAAGCTAGCTAGTACTGGTGGATTCTTACGTACAGGTAATACCACCTTGTTGATTGGAGTAGAAGAGAAAGAGATAGATATGGTCCTTAGCCTAATTAAAAAGACCTGTAAGAAACGGGAGCAAATGGATTCGTCGTCCTTTCTTTCCTTTGGCAGAGCTGGTTTAGATGTCCATTTAGACAAAGTAGTGGTAGGAGGGGCCACGATTTTTAGCGTGGACGTGGAAAGGTTTGAAAAGATTTGAGAGTTTCTAAACC
>JAAZLB010000229.1 GCA_012799535.1 Bacillota bacterium
ACCGCATTAACCCACTCTTTCACCTGTTCTGGACTTAAGAAATGGCGTTCAATGTCAGGCACTTTAATAGATGGTACGGTCTCAGCTAAATCGGTGGTAACGTGCCCTTGCTTGTACGCCCACTTAAAGAACCCTTTGAGTGTAGCAGCAATCCTCCTTCTGGAAGCGGGTTTATAATCCCTAACTTCCTTCAAATACAGTAAGAATTCATTAATCTCAGTTCCTGAAATTTCTGTGATGTCAAAAGGCCCATTAAGTCTTTCCTCCACCCACTTGCGAAAGAAATCCAATTCTCCAATGTAGCCTACAATGGTTTTATCGCTGCGTTCCAGATTGATTAAGTGCGCCTTATACTGAGCCATCATTTTCTTCATGACTTACATCCTTTCTAATTGTAGTAGTTCAAGATTATAATATATACTTCAGATTCCACCCATCACGGCCCAAGAAAATAGGGTTGCTACGTAAGTGGAATGGGTGGGCTAAGAGTCCTTAAATAGCGCTATAACACTATATTAGGTTTCTTGTCGCACCCTAAGTCTCCGAACTAAATAATCTCGTATTCTAGGAGCCCATTACAAACGCTTGACTACGTAACGGATGCCTGGAATTTCGCCATACCCCAGGAGCCGGTGAAAAAAGCAAACCGTAAAGCCTTAGCCCGCGTACAATCGACCACTAAAGTCCTAGAATTTCTTACGGTAAAACCCCTAGGGCCCCCTGGGGGTCAATATTTTTCTAAGCTAAATGCCACCTTAGCAAAATTAGGAGCAATGTTGTACTCCGCCCACATACGTGAGCACAAACTCCATGGCCAAGGCATCCTTCGGATTTGAAGCTAGGCATTTATCTTCTTTGATAAATTCAGTTAAGGTCGTTTTTGATATCTCGATTCTCCTTAAGATTCTGGATTAAGTGATCTCGTATTTTAGACTTCCATTACTCGACTTTCCCACGTAACGTATACCTGGAATTTCGCCGCGCTCTACCAATCTGTAGAAAAATAAGCCATAATGCCTAGGCCTTCGTACAATGGACCACCAAAGTCCGAAGATGTCTTTTAAGGTGTAAACCCCAGGAGCTCTATTTTTCACCAACTCCCTAAGCCAATACTTGTTGGTGAAAAGAACTGGGTAGTCATAGTCTCCACGCCTGTGGTTGTGTTCGGCAAGAATTCTTGCCGGCGGGTTCAGTAGAACTTCCCTAGTAAACAGAACATGGTATGATTGAGGGCCCTGGCTTCTCTGCTTGTTAGCCGCTAGCCTCATTAAAACTCACCTCCTTTCAGTGTTAGCTAGAAACGATATCCAAATCTTTAAGTTAGTGTCATCTAAAACCCAATTTCCCTAAGCGATAGCCAATTTTCTCTCATATAAGGTGAGCGGGCCGCATCTCACCTAACTTAATCCCCAAAAAATCGTGGCTATTATAATGGTCTACTGTAGAAAAAGGGCTTTAGAATACTAGGAGAACTAACCTCCCTTCAAGATGAGAGTGGTGATCTGACGCATCTAGATAGTTCTCGGGGCCAGACCACCACTTATCCAAAGGAACAGTCCTACGTGATTAGTTCAAACGCTCTTTAGAGACCAACGATGGCACCTAAGTCCAGTTCATGGATGAAAAAACTACTGTTTTTACCAAGTATTTTGGTTAGAACCTCTTCGCGTGCCCTTAGAATACGCTGCCTCTGACGGTATGGCTGGGAGAACCAATCTTCAGGTAAGTCCCACTCAACTATGAGATCAAATTGGCTAGCGAAACAACAATCTGCAGGGTCACCAAGGATTATTAATTGACTCTGAAGATCGTCCAAGAACTCAATACACTCTTGATTACTAAGAAGCGCAATTGGTCGGTCTCCGACGCTTTCAATCAGACAAGAGCACAGGTTAGAAGATTGACGTGGGCCGTACCGGTCACGTATGTCCTGCAACTCTTCCTCTAACTCGAACTCTGCAATTAACTCGTGCTCTGCAATGTGAAGCAACATCATAACTAATTCCTCTTTTCTCTGAATCGGGCGCTGAGCAGTTACACTTACGCCCAATTCGATATTATAGGTGGGGTATGTGGCGACATACCCCATACATTTACCACGGCTCGTTAAGCCTAGAATAACTAGGAATGAACTGCCGAAGGATTACTTCTTATCAAAATATGGTCAGTACAGTCGATATCGTCAGAAACCCGCTTTGCCGATATTTACAGTACTTTCGATATTTAGGAGATTTAAGATGAAAGGGTTAATCTGTAAAATTAGTTCTCTATTTTCTCCAGCGAAATTCTCTTGTATGTGCCGGTATTACGAATATCATAAAAAATGCCTACTTCTTCAAGATTTGACTTCACCTCATTAAGCCTACGACTAAGAACATTTGGGTCCTTAGCCCATGTCTTTACCTTAGTGTTAATACTGTCCCTAACGGCCACTAATTCAAGTTCTCTGAGGAGCTCTGTGACGGAGCCAGCCCATTTAGAATTGCGACTCATTAGGCCTAAAATGGCTGTTCCGACAGGATGACCTGCCAGAGCCTCCTCGTTTGCCTTAGCTTGATTACCAAGATATGCCGCAATAAATTCCTCGCCGCCAATCCCAATAACTTCTGCTATGGCGTATCCCCAATATGTGAAGTCTGCCATACGGCCAACTTCGTCGAGCGTTAAATCCTTCTGAATCTTGATAGCCTGGCTTATGGTGTTAAATATGCTTCCAAGGAATTTTGGTAGTTCTTCCTCAAACTCCTTCCAAATAGCACTTTCAGGTTTCCTCTCCTCATGGCGAACACGAGTAAGTTCAAGAACTATGGATCTATCCAGCAAGTCAGAACGCGTGGCCACAACGTTGATACCATTTAAAGCTACTGGTCGCTTAAAGCTAAGGATCGTTTCTTCTGAATTTGTGTACAAGGTCCGGGCTGTAAAAGCGCCACCAGTAGCTGCCATACATAAAATGTTACTTTTCTCAGCCGAGAGACTCTCCAGATTGTCGAAGCAAGGCAGGTAGTTGTTGGTCAGCGTAATTGCAAGCTCTTGGCGGTGAGTAGGCATAGCCAGTAGTTCCTGCTTTGCTGGGTCTACGATTTTCTTCACCATGCGCATTGTGGTGGACTTTGCCGAGCCTTTCTCACCGTATACAACTAACACTGGGTGGGGTATTTGCGGTAGAAAGCAGCTCACCAGATAAGCCGTAAATAACCGAACATCCGATTCATCCTTCCAGCGGAAGTGTTTTTTAACCAGTTCGCTAAGTTGCTCAGGTTTGCTGGAAAAATCAGGAATTATCTGCTCTGCTGTATTCTTACTACGTACAAATAGGATGGGAGGTGTAGGTGAAATACTACACCCCTCTTCGTTTACTCTTACCGCCTTCCAAACAGGATCGCCAAGATCATAGTAGTAATCGCCGTTTTGTAGTGCCACCCTCGGTTGTAACTTCTTAGTCTCTCCGCCAAAGAGAGCTTGCGCTCTAAGCACGTCTAGAGCACGATTCACGGCATCGCTATTAGGCGCTTCCCCTTGGTCGTTGTAGAAATCCTGAGTAAGTCTAAGTTTGAAACGCTGTCCATCCATAGGCATGATTTCTGTATGAGTAGGCCAAGGCACTGCCACGTATTTCTCGCCGAGTTCATCGATGAAATAGCTGAAGTCTTGGGCTAGGCGCAAGATTATATTGGTTTGGGACTCATCGCTTTTCTCGTAGTGACTAGGCGCACCGTCAGGGTATAAAGCCACGAGGCTTCTCCAATCTTGTCCTTGGCAGCTATTATGATGGCAACCAGCATGAAAACCTCCATCTGCAAATGCAATGACAAATGCACTCTGGTTGGTGTGTTCCACTTTCCATGGGCATTTCTCTAGAACGTAAAGAGTCCCACCATCATCTAAATTCTTGCTACTGATCACGTTCAATCCATGTTGATCCAGCCAGTCCAGAAGGTCAAAGTCTCCTTGCGTATTTGCTTTTTTGAGACCTACCTTTCGACTTTGCACCCTCTGGGTAGGTTCGGGTAAACGGTTACCAATCGCAGTTATCTGGGCCGCCGTCACCGATATATCTCTATCACCAATGTCTATGATCTTTGAACGTCGGTGCGGTCTATCGCTGGCATTATCACCTTTACAAGCCGTAGTACCGTAGAACTTGATGATTCGGGCTGGGTTGTATGTTGTGGTGTCGACTTGGGCCTGCTCATTTGAGTAAAAGGAATCCAAACTTTGTAAAAACCGCTTCAGAATGTTCTTATTTTCGCTGGTATTATCTAGGTTAGTACGATAGAGAAGGTGATACCCATTGCCACTGTCGGCAAACAAGGGTTTTGGGAACCCGCTATTTTGCCCAAGATCCTCTTGTATCCGCTTGGCAAGCGATAAAGCCGCCTCTTTCTCAGTTTCAGTTGCCGACACTTTAGTCGGGCGAATGGGATCTATATCGATCATTACCCAACTAATCTTGTCGATGTCCTTGTCAGTTGTAGCTCTTTTGACCCTTACGTTTAGAATATTGCGTGCAGACCGTAGCTCTGGCTTGACAGGATTCAATGTTACATATACATCATGTCTGCCATCATACGGTATTACAGCCTGAGAAGCTTTGGCGTAGTCATCAAAGTAACCACTTACGACGCCATCTTTAGTATTTAGGATCCTTATTTCAAATAACTCTCCTGGTTTCCTTAGCTCCTCCAAAGTGTGGCGAAGCTCCATCTTTACATCTTCTTGCGTCATAATCTTACCTCCAAATAGTTTTGTGGGGCCCATAATCCCGATAAGGATTATGGGAAGTATTAATAGGAATAAATGCGTGTTAGATATTGAAGAAACAAAGCTTATTCAATGTACTAAACGCCTTACATTAAAGACCTTACAATAGCTCACACCATCTTTCTCAACATTGCGGACTTCAACCTCGACGGGGAGCCCCGTCAGTTTACCTTGATAGACCCCATCTTCAAAAATTGTTTCTTAGCCCTGATGGGCGAACAATTTTTTGGTTTTCTTCAGTTCGTTGAGTTGCATAATTAGCTCTCTTTTTTGCTCTCTACTCCAAAAAATATCGGCAGTACCGAAAGTACCGACAAAAGCTTTTGAATAAAATCTACATGCTCCACTTTACATCTACACCACCGCCTACTCTGTTTGCTTCTTGCGGCGAGACTATCGAAAGCCTCGCCCAAGACTAGAGTAACAACTTTACAGAACTATTCCTATGACATAAAACCAAAATGAAAATGTCACAGGTTGTAGTGTAAGTCGTGCTGTTTTTAACGAGGACGTCTCCCTGCCCTTAGAATCGACCAAGGAGACGTCTACTCCCGTTAAGTTGATGCTTTTTCTAGGTAATTTCGTCCGGCGTTAGGCCAAATTCATCCTGTAAATGCTGTGCTACAGCCTCGTTAACGCAGCGTGTCAGCGATTGAATCCTTTGTTCTGCTAACAACGTGCGCAATCTGGAATCATTTGTCTTTGTTAGATACCCCGTCCACCTGACATGTTGATCACTAAACTTCGCTTTCAGCTTATAACCAGATTGCTGAGTAATATCTCCTAAAGGCTTGTTCACCGCTTCCATAGAAACGGGTGGCTTTTTCTTCAACTTAACCTTCTTTCTCCCATGAGTAGCGTGTGCTTGCTTATATCCTTTTTTCTCTGCCAAAATAAGGTACCTCCGAATTATAATGTAGTTGGGGTTGGTAGCCATCGAACCAACGATAGCTACGCCGACCCCTAATGTATTGTTTAGAATTCGCCCTCCATTTTGACAGAAAACTAGTAGGAAGGTTATGAATTTCAGGTGTATGATGAATCAAGTAATATAATTGTCAAGGTACAAGTTATAATGTCAATGGTTCGCAAACACCTACTCTACCTGAGTTAGCCACGTTTTGCAAAACATTGCCCTACACCTGCGGAAACTCCAACCAGCTCTTGCCAGCTAATTCCTTACCTGCTCGCCTACTCCCAACACGTCTTCCTTGGGCATCGTACTCCCCCCATTGCTTAAAAAACAGCGGAATCTCTAGGCGATTGCATTGATCTTTAAGCTCTAAAGCCCAGGATTCTTCCATGCGCCTTGCCCCGTGGCCAGTTTCTCCACCTATAATAGACCAATGAATATTGCGCATCAGGTCATCTGGTACAACTACAGGACCCAATAGAGGCTCAAAAGAAATGAATCGGATTTTGGCTGGTATCTTTGCCAAATGTTCGATCCTGTAGATGTAACGTTGATTCTCTACACTGGTTCCAAACCAAATGTTATCAGGTACTACGTTTAAATGATTTTCCACCCAGTCCACCAACCGCTCAGTTCGTTTGGTCAGAACCATGAACGTATGTTGAGTCGCTGATGTCATCGTTTCAAATACCTTGGCGATATACTCATCGGGAGTTTGTTCGAAAAATAGGTCAGTTACCGATCCTACAAAGATCTTACTTGGCTTTCTACGCCGTAATGGACTTTCAAGTCTATCTGGCTTAAGCTCGAAATCAAATCCATTTGTAAAGTTGTGATCAGGTACACCCCTGAAGCGTTCAGCAAAAGTCCTGGCATAACAGTTCTCACAGCCAGGGCTGACTGGCCTACAGCCCTTAGAGGGATTCCAAGTGTGACTACACCAACCTATACTCGTTTTGTTTAATGACATCCAAATCACTGCCTTCCAAAGTTTTTGTAGTAGGATATTTGGCGATATTACCCCCTGTAATGGTTCTCTTGAGATCAACGGTCTTAGCTTGGCTCCTGCGAAAACGTTAGTAGATATCCCCCCTTTGAGGGAATTCGCATCCTACGCTCATCATCTTATAGGCTAGCGAAATCAAATGGTATGACAGGACTAAAACTAAAAAATGTCACAAAAAAAGACAACCACTAGTGGTTGCCCTAATTAAATACCGCCATTCCTTATTTCTGTTCCGGCTCTAACCCCATTAACTTCATCACTACACCTCTCGCAAACTTTAGAATGGATTCCGAATTTGCGAGAAATTCCTCCTCGTCGCCATTTAATCTTGCCGCATCTTGCAACTCTATGTAAAAGTCACGAATGCTCACTAATATCTCCATTTCCCTTCGTAATGGTGCAAACGCCTCTTCAAGAATTCTGTTGTATTGCTCTAGGAATTCCCTCCTGGCAGTGGGATAGCCCAACTTAATAATTGCAACAAGGTCACCGTGAACTTTTTTCTCGATGTTCGTAGCCATCTCATATGATTCATCATCTTTCTGAAACGCTATCGCATCCAGAAATTCTTGTTTTTCATCGTCCGGCAAGTCCTGTACCAAGTTTGCTACTAGAAAATCTATAAGGCGATCATTTTCTTCAAGCGACACGTCCTTATCAGCTGCGTATTTATTAAGAGTTTTCTTATACCCCTCATCTTCGTAAAACCCCTTCATAAAACGTACAAAGGTAGCCTTGTACTCTTCAGTAACTTCCGGCATTCCTTGATCATAGATGCCCATAGTTTTACGTATTGCTCCAAAAATTCTGTAAACTTGTCTACGTACATTGTCGTAGTCTTCATCATCAAATTCGGATACGCTCGTAATTTCAGAAATTAAGGAATTAAGGCTGTAAGCAACTTCCTTCTTCCCTTCATCATTAGACACCATCTTCATCTCCTTTGACTGGGTCAAATTTTAATCTCCGGCGAAGAAACATAATCAAATCAATAGACACACCGTCTACACTCTCTGCTGAATTATAGTAATGGAGCGAGATTGAAAGGCCGAAGCCCATTGTTACCAAGGCTTCAGCCATTTCCTTACCTTTGATGCGTTTTTCAGTTAAAAGGATCACCCTTTTGCCGACAGTAGCCTACGTTCCTGGTCAACTAGATGCGCAGGAGAGGTCTTACGACAAGGTCCGCTGTTCAAACGCCTCAACCCCGAATTTCCGTCGGAGCAAAAAACCTAATCAAGAACCATAGGACGCACCATTCTCTCAATGAACGCTATCTCCTCTTCAGTCAAACCGTACTTAATGTACAGTTTTTCGTCTGACCAAGATTTAGAGAAATCCTGAACAGGGACAAATGAATACACCGCCCTCGATGCATGCTGTGTATTCTTCCGAAGCATCACTAGAAATCTAAAGAATCTTGTAGCAATGTACGAAATAACATTGTGAGCAATGTCTGAACTCTCAAAAGGGCCAATTACCAAGAAGGTCTCTGTACAACAAGAGTTTGGCTCTCCGTAAAATGGCTTATTGATGATCTGATGCGGAAAGTCTTCTCCCGCCCCGTACGCCATCGAGATATAGACTTTGTGCTTGCCCACCCACTCTCGATTTTGCTGAACACCGCTTAAATCTACATACTGACCTCCACTGTTCGTGTATAATTTGACTGCATTGGGAAACGGAGAAGGCTTCCCTCGATAGAACGTTCGGAATCCAAAGGGTTTCTGAGAGCTAACTAAGTCCGACAAGGCTGGTTCTTGCTTAGAGTTAACTTTTCTGTAAATGGAAATGGATTCGTTGAACCTCAGGAAAATATCGCTGTTTGGCTCTAAGAGCGGGCGCACCATAGTAGAGACCTTTGTCCCGCGAACAGTGGTTACTTCGCATTCACCACGGGTATCCCTATCCCATAAGAAATAGCACACTCCTCCCTTAATCTCGACACCGGGAAAACACTCCGCCGAAACGGGATAGTCAACTAAATAACGAATTCTGTCATCATTAATCATTTCGCTTCTAAAATTATCCAAGCCGCGTCCACCTGCAAACCAACGCGAAGGGATAATCATAACAAGGTGACCGGGATTTAACCTTTTAGCCTGCCGAACGAACTTTTGATACAACGGCATCGCTCCGCCCCGGCGGCGAGCCCCTGCACCTTCATCGCCACCATCGCTTTCTTGGTACGGCGGATTTCCTATTATTACATCAAACTTCAATTCCTCACCTCCAAAAACTTCATTCACCCGGTTTTGCAAATCTTCGTCATCCATAACTGCTGCCGAATCCAGTTCCACAAGATTTTCCGTTGATATGTCAATGCTCTCCGGGTAGACGTAATTTTTGACAATGTTGTAGATGATATTACTAGGTGCCATGGCATATACTTGGTTCTCAAGAATCCACTTGATCCGTTCTTCCGAGTTTGATATTTGCTCCTCAAGGCCTTTATACAAACGTTTGGTGATTTCCGTAATGTAGAGACCACTCTTCGCATAGGGATCTAAGAATTTCATGTTGCGATCAGTAAAAATTTCCGGATATGCCTTCTCCAGCATATCTACCATCATTTTAACCACTCGTTTGGGCGTGAAAATTTGGTTCGTCTTCTGAGGTGGGATATAATCGTAAATATCCTCCGCAAGGGAATCGTCGAAGTAGTTAGACAAGCGCTTCTTAGTGGCAAAGAACTCCTTTACACTGGCATTAAACACGACGTTGTTGAAAAGACCAGGAGCCTGTTTGACATTACCATCATCTTTGATGTATTCAAACCCATCTCTTAGCTGTCGAAACTCATCTTTTGTAATCCCTGTTAGCTCTTCAAAGGTTGGCCCATCGATGTTTTCTTCGAAATTGTCGATCGTTGTGTTTTCATCACCATAGGCCATCAGAAATGCAGGGACTGTTCTGGAAAAACCACGCAGATGGTCTCGAACGTCGTCTTCGGTTGTCTTCTTTTTGTCTTCCTCGACCTTTACTTTCTGTTCCTTAACCACCGTCTCTATCGTGGTCCTGACCTCAGTATTGATGCTCTCGGTCAAAGCCGTAGTTGCCTGTTCAGTCCTTGTTTGCAACTCTGCCTCAAGCTTAAGCGCATCTGCTTCCCCGCCCTCTTCTCTTGCTTTTTCTATTTCCTTTGTAAGCGTTTCAGTGATGGTTTCTACTGTTTGCTGGTAGTCTTCTATAGCCTTGGTAACAACATCCTCAACATCAGACCGAACTTCTTGCTTTACCTTATCAAGCTGAGCATTGGTTACCCCAAACTCTTTTTTGAGTTCCCTAAAGCCGGTTTCGTAGCTCTGGGCGATCTGCTTTGTGATCTCTTGCGGAGTACTGTTTGGAATGTCTATCTCTGAAATGGTGCGATAGATAGCGGGCCCGAATAGCCCCTCAGTTGTATTGACAACAACTTCTTCAGGGATGGACACGTTACCGTTCTCGTCAAGCATTGGTTGTGTAACGTTAACTTCACGAAGCTTCTGAAGACGCTTATTCTTCTCAGGTTTAATCTTATCCAAGATTTCCTTAAAGGGCGAGTGACCCGAGAAAATCCCAGAAATGTTAGCGAACAAAAGGTTGCTCATAAAGCCACGCTTGACTACTTCTCTTGACTTAATGCGCGTCGGAACAAGTAGAACTTCAGAGGCATCCAGCTCCTTCATGGTGCCTTCTTCGTCTTCACCAATCACAGGGAAGAAGTTTAACAGCTCTTTGATGCCTTGCTTACGCCTATCGCTAGTAGTTTCACCAACGCCCGAGAGGTTGTTGGCAAATTGGTCATATAACTCTAGTGTTCGCTCTGGCGCAAAGTCAAAAACGTAGGCGTTTTCTTTGAGATAGAGTTTGCCCTCTTTTTCGGCTATAAAGGGATTTTGAGCGCGAAAAGCTGCCTGGAAATAGAGGCTGGGCGATTTCATGTTACTCAACATAAGAACAGCAGACCATTCAGGGATGGTGACACCTGTGGTCAGTTGCCCTACAGAAAGCGTAATGGTTCTTCCATTTTCTCCAGCAGCTTTGATAGCAGCTTTGACCTTGTTAAAGCTCTTTTGATTCTTCTTGAAATCTATTGCTTCTTGCTCCATATCATAGTCGATGCTAATCCCGTCACCCGCGGCCAGCACCACAGTATAATCCCTAAAAAAGGGGTGCTCTTTCAGTAGCTTTTCCAAGGCTTTGGCCGAGTTGACCCGAGGCAGAAGCCAGAAGGTATGCTGAAGCTCGTCCCTATGCTGTATTTCAGAAAAGGGAT
>JAAZLB010000230.1 GCA_012799535.1 Bacillota bacterium
TAGCCAACCAATATGGATTAAAAGGGGAGACAGCCTTAAGGCTGAGGGATATGGCTCAAGCTAGGGGCGTTACCCTTTCTATCCATGCCCCGTATGATGATGGGATTAGTTTTGGAGATCCCCGGGCAGAGGTAAATGCAAGAACCAGGCAACAAATGGAGGACTGTCTGGATTTTGCCCACCGGATTGGTGCTAGGTATATTACTGTACACGGTGGTTCAGTAGAGCTGGAGCCCGATTATGAAGTTAAAGCCGCCTTAGGACAACCAAATAGAGTTACCTTGCGTGATAAAGCACCTAAGGCAACATTTGAAGCTTTAAAGGAGCGTACCTATAAAGATTTGTCTTGGTTTATTGCTGAGGGGCGGGCACGGGATGTAGCAATAGCATTGGAAAACTACCACGATTTTTCATTCTTTAGATTGAGATACCCTATTTTGCCGGAGGATTTCCAAGAATGTAAGCAGGTCTTAGGGGAGGAGCTCTTCATTAATTTTGATACAGGACACGCACATTCTACAGGGATTCATATCCTTGATTTTATGAACCAGATTGGCCCAGAAAATATTTTAGGAACTCACTTACATGATAACCATCAATTAGGTGATGAGCATTTGCCTATATTCTTCGGAACAATCGATTTTGGAGCTTTTTTCCAAGCTTATCATCAAGGTGAATGGCAGTTTCCCCTTAATATCGAAGCAAAAGACCAGCAAGACCTTATGATCAGTTGGCATTTGCTACAAGCTCAAGTATTAGCCAAATCAAGAACGGAGTGAACATTATGCCTCTAATGACAGTAAAAGAAATTCTCACACCTGTTTCTTCCGGTTGGGCCGTTGGTGCATTTAACGTTCATAATCTGGAAGATGTGCAAGCGGTAGTAAATGCCGCGGACGAGCTTGAGGCACCGGTAATTATCATGGTGTCTGAAAGTGCCTTGAATTACGCGGGGGCGGATTTTATTAGAAGTATAGTGGCAACTGCCGCCAAGCGGGTTCAAATTCCTATAGCTTTGCAATTAGACCATGGTAAAAGTTTAGAAACGGTTAAACGCTCAATTCAAGCTGGATTTACCTCTGTGATGATTGATGGTTCCTATCTATCCTTTGAAGACAATGTGGCTTTGACTAGACAGATTGTAGAATATGCCCACCAGCATGGCTGCTCAGTTGAAGGGGAGCTGGGGAAAATTGGGGGAAAAGAAGATGATCTATTAGTGGAGGATGCTGATGCTCGCTTTACTGATCCTCGAAAAGTCGAAAGATTCATTCTGGAAACTGGAATTGATGTCTTGGCTCCAGCGGTGGGCACAGCCCATGGACTTTATAAGGGAGAAGCGAGAATTGATTTCCCTAGATTGCAGGCAATTCGTCAAGCTACTAAGGTGCCTCTAGCTCTCCATGGCGGATCGGATTTATCAGATGAGATCATCAAAGAGATAATGAGATCAGGAGTGGAAAAAATCAACGTTGGCACTGATCTTAAGATTGCCATTACTTCGGGAATCAAAGATTATTTGTCAAATAACCCTGAAGAGATAGAGCCTAGAAAAGTATTTGGGGCAGGACGGGAGAGGGGAACACGGCTAGTTATGGAAAAAATGCGGTTATTTGAGTGCGTTGGTAAGGCTTCACTCTATTAAAGTTTTTACGGAACCTCTGTAAATTAAAGAAAATAATTTACAGAGGTGGGAGGTTTTCACCTAAAAACGCAGAATAGTAAACCATACGTTAAGCTAACTAAGAAGGTGGTGAGTTTCCTCTAAAAATAATAGTTTTTGACTATAATTTTTTTAAAAGGAAGGGAAGAGCAATGAAAAAAAGACTATTTGTGTTTATGTTGGTTGCGGTTATGGTTTTTTCGTTTGTTGCCATGGCTAGTGCCGATGAGTTGGATGATTTGCTTGCAGCTGCCAAGAAAGAAGGCAAACTTGTTGTATATTCTGTTACTAGTCGCATCCATGAGGCTGCCGAAGCCTTCCAGAAACTTTATGGTATTGAAGTTGAAGCCCACCGTCTTTCTGAA
>JAAZLB010000029.1 GCA_012799535.1 Bacillota bacterium
TATCACACCCAGCAATGAAGAAGTCTTCTTTTCTGGTGAGAACCACAAACGCCGGCAACAGCTGGAAAGGAGGTGAATCAAATGGTAATGAATTGTAGTAATTTCAGAGCACAACTGGAAGATTCAATCCAAGACGAAATCTGTGATGCTGGATTCTACGCTGCAATTGCTGATGAGGCTCCAACCGAGGTTCTGCGGTTGCTTGTCACTTCTATCACAGGTGATGAATACGGTCATGCCCGCCTACAAGCATCACTCTTAGGTGTCTGTCCACCACCGGTCTCATCTCCCCCATCATGTCCAACCGCAACGGGGAACTTTGCGGCTGATGTGAGAGTGGCTATCTCTGGGGAGCTCTCTGCACCACCTAGTACTCCTTAGGATAGAAAAGACTCCCTGTGCTGTATTCGGTACAGGGAGCTTCTCCTTGCTTGCGACAAACCGTAGGTATGCACCGAAATCACAGTAACTCCGCTTACGTTAATCAAGAATACCTAAACTAAGGTTTGAAAGTAAGGCTCCTACGGGGAAAACCAAAGAGGTATAAGATCTCACTTTTAGCAGTTACCCAATTCCTAATACCGCTCCATAGTAAAGTAGTGAGCCTTTAGTAAAACCCAAAGACAAAAAAGTCATGGCTAAAACAACGTCCAGGCGCGTGAATACCTCTCCAACATTAATTATCGGTAGTATAAAAACAAAACAGCACACAACAAATAGAGGTGCAGACAAGTATTCTTGGTGCCTGAATCAACTTCACGACGTCACCTCCAATCTAGTCTTATCAAAGGGCCTCCCTTTTGCAAACTTCTAACAACGATACAATGTATCCAAGACAGGACTTTGTCCCTCCTGCACGAAGTTTCTACTGGTGATTATTATCACAATTTACTAAGCAGGTAAAGGAGGGAATTGTATGGCCAAATTAAGCATAACAAAAGGAGACAAAATTGTCATTGCTAGTATAATAATTGTTTGCCTGTTAATATCAGGTGGTTTCGCATTGCGAGCCCGACATGCAAATGCCGGAAGCTATGTAACCGTTGTTAGAGCAGATACTAACGAAGAAACACAATACAGTCTTAAAAAATCAAGGAACATAGAAGTCCAAGGTTACTTAGGAACTTCCATTATTGAAATTTCTCAAGGAAAAGCTAGATTTGTGAGCTCCCCTTGTCCTGATAATGTCTGTGTAGATTTTTTCGGATGGATTGAAAAAGAAGGCGAGATCAGCGTATGCCTTCCTAATCAAATTCTTTTAAAAGTTGAAGAGAAAGTAAGTCACTAACTGGCATGATAATCAATCATTTCATTTTTTTATACAGAAAAAACAGGCGTCTAGACTCGATTTATTTCGAGTTTCAGACGCCTGTATATCATTT
Organism: Bacillota bacterium; assembly: GCA_012799535.1. Taxonomy (GTDB): domain Bacteria; phylum Bacillota; class Limnochordia; order Darwinibacteriales; family Darwinibacteriaceae; genus UBA4996. The sequence continues at coordinate 1,383 of JAAZLB010000029.1, forward strand.
ATTACTATTCAGACAGAGAAAACTCAACAGCACTGCGAGCGGCGGTTTTTCCCCACACTACACAGATAGTATTGGCAAGCCCACCGATGGAGGCAGCGCCACCAATATTCGCCCCACCGACTAATTCTCCACATTGATAAAGTCCTTCAATGGGTTGACCAGCCTTATTAATGATCTGGGCGTTTGTGTCCATGAGGGGACCACCTTTGGTCAGCATTAGGTATGGTACGGTTTTCACTGCATAAAACGGTCCTTCACCGAATTCAATCAGTGAATTAACCCGGCCAAAATCGAGATCTTTGCCATTCTTGACAAAAGAATTGTACTTTTTGACGGTCTCAGCTAGACCCTTCTCGTCAATTCCGGCGTTGGCAGCAAGTTCTTCGATGGTCTCACCTTTAAAGACCACGTCACCTTTGAGGATTTCCTCGTTGAACCGAACCCAGTCTGTATCTGGCTTCATGGCAAAACCGGCTCCATAGCTAAGAATTGGCGGGTTTGCTTTTCTCATGTTCTCATCGATAATAATGTAAACATAGTTTTCAGGTGCTGTGGCCCAAACGGTTTGTTTTGGATCTGGACTGCAGTCAATCTCATCGATCATCCGCTCCCCATTGAGGTTCACCCAAATGGCACCAGGATACTTCGTTGTATTGGCAACCATAGTTTTTGCATAGGTTCCATCGTTAACTGGAACCGCTCCAGGATAGGCAGGAAGATATTGCATGTTAGAAAATTGAGCTCCAGCCTTTTCTGCA
>JAAZLB010000231.1 GCA_012799535.1 Bacillota bacterium
GGTAGGGGTGACCGGAAAATTAGATTGTGGCCAATCCTTTCAAAGGTGGCAGTCTTAGACTTTTCTGGAGTAGAGTCAGAGTAGATCATTAAATAGGTTCCCTCTAATTCCCCAATAGTCCCTGTACCTCGATCACTTGTGAATTGGCGATTAGGAGAAAGAATGAAGTTGTTATCCTCATCGATCTTGAGATAAAAAGTTAAGGCCATCCCTAAGTTACTCAGATCAATAGCATACTCCCCTTGGAGCTCGTATTGCTCTGTGGGAGTAGTCTCTTCGCTAGTTTTGGCTACTTCAGTTACTGGACTGGTGGTAGCTTGCTCTTCCTTAGGTTTGCCACAACCAGTTAAGAGGACAACAGTGACCATCAACAAAACGATTAGCAGATTACGCACAACTTTGTTTCGCATATTAACACTCCTCGTTAGGGTCTCTCGAAGAATGGGACTAGGAAAAAATAACTTGGCGCGGACAAATGCTACTTAGCACCCGCCCCCGCCAGTACTTTGTAAGTCTAATTAATAAGGATAGATCATTTTGGTGCCGAAGCCATCCCGTGAAACGGAGTTATCATAGATTTCTTCAATGTTAAAGACATAGGCTGGGTATTTTAGCCAGCGGCTTTTATCCGGGCGATGGTAGACATCGTGTTGGGCATTAACGAAGCGTTGGTAAATCTCTGGTTTACCAGACTCGACCTCATCATAAATGTCCATTTTACCCCTGACTTCGTAAGAAATCGCTGGTGGTTGGTAAAAAAGCAAGGTAGCCTCAGGGTTTACCTGCAGGTTTTCCCAGGTGTGCTTTTTAGCCATTTCTAAACTGGCAACTCTAGTAAAGTCAATACGATGGTGTACATCCGGGTGATACATTTGCTCAACTAAGAGTTTGAGTCCCCGCTGACTATGGGCCCGATCATCCCCATCATAGGCATCAATATGTTCGATATAAGCTTCTAAGACTTCTTCTAAATACTCATCCTTAGGAATGAAGCCGATCCCTTTGATACTGCCGTTCAAGCCTGCAGGTCCGTGGGAGATAAATGTGGGGTTGTGGGAGCAAAAGCTTAAGAAGACCTTTTCGTTGGACATTTCTTCCCCTTCATAGAGCCGCATTACAGTTTTGGCTCTGGTGTTAAAGGCCCATTTAAAGAATGATTCTGCACTTTTCATGGTTTTTTCAGTCATTATTCCGCCTCCGTACTTTTTTCTTAATTTAGAGAAGATGGCAAAACGAAGTGATGATCGCTTTGCCATCAAAGTCTCTCCATAAATTTAGAGAGGTGGTGGCCTTAGTTGGCCTCCGCCTCTAGTTTGATCTCCATGCGCATACCCATCATGGCGGAGACCACAAAGGGAGCCACAATTTCCCCGTCTGTAGCTTTACCTGTAAAGGTATCGTCTGAATCGGCAGTTTTGAAAGTAAGGTCTGTTCCTTGCACTTGATAAAAACCAGTTTCATACACAGGGGCACTATCATTAGCGGGGACGGCTAAATAGAAATATTGTCCCTGATGAGTTAAGTAGAGGGTGAATTCAACAGTAGTAGCACCTTGCATACTCGCTTTATAAACTCCTGCAACAGGATTAGCTGAGGCTTGTAACGTTGCTTCAGTTCGTCTTGGTGCCATTGGGGATGGCTTAATGGGGATGGTGATAGAACCATCTGCATTGACACTACCTTCAATTGGGTCTTGTCCTTGAGGGGTAATAACTAGTTTGTTGGCGTCTAAAGAATAGGCACCTATTTCACTAAAATCGTATAACTCATTAGCCATGATAAAATAACTTTTGATTTCATAGGTTTTATCATCTTTTAATTCGAGGGAATAATTATAATCTACTCGGCCCATGCCACCTTCAGTTGTATGTCCACCTGCGTAGATTCCAACAGCGGCAGCTGCAACTCCTCCACTCCATAAAGTGAAGGTAAATAGGGTTAAAACTAGGAGTAAAGCAAAACTTCTTTGTTCTGATGCGATCTTTTTGTGCCACATAAGTAGTACTTAACCTCCCTTTGATTTTTCTATAATTATACGCCCCATCAAAGGGGGGTGTCAAGGGAATACGCATATTTATTAGGCTTTCTTTGCAGAAAACGTAAGTTTGGGTCGGGACTCTTTTTGAAAATAGTTGCATTTTGTGGATCATGGATGGCTTGATACCAATCTCTCGATCCATTCATCTTTACGATTACTTATTGAGCAAGTATTCGTCCGGGGTATAAATAAATCCTTTATCTAAAGGGTAGATAGGCCTGGTAACATGTTTGTAATCTAGATCCTTAAAAATTTGATTAGTGTAACCAGGAGTCAAGGCGAGAAATCCGGCGCTAGCTATCGCCTCATACTTAGGATCCAAAGATAAGTACGGGGAACGAGCGCCCACTTTGGTCTATCTACTAATCTCTTCTGCTTCTGGGCACCCCCATTGTAGCCCCTCAAAAAAACACCCCTGCTTGGCGTTTTTACACCAA
>JAAZLB010000232.1 GCA_012799535.1 Bacillota bacterium
GTCTTCCGATCTCGACCACTTAATATGGCGCCTGCTTCTTGTAATACTTGAATTAGGGCTAGATTACTTACCCCTAAGCCAATCAGGGCCACTTTTTTTCCTGCCCAATCTTCCTGCAGATCTGCTCTCATGAAAGCTTCTCTCCCAACAATTGATGAAGACCCACCGGAGAAATTTGTTCTTGCAACAGACTCTCCGCTACAGCTTGAAATTGTTCCGGATGGGCACTAACCCAAAATTCAGTTTCAGATTCGTGGTGGTCAAATTCATAAAGTTTGCCACCTAGTAATCCACCCACTTTTTGAACTAAAATTGGAGCCGGATCCACTATTTGTACCTTTGGTCCCATGAGCTCCTCAATTAGGGGCCGCAAAAAAGGGTAATGGGTACAAGCCAAAAGTAAGGTATCGATGTTTTGTTTCCCCAAAGGGGCTAAGTAGTGGGCCACAATCTCCCTTGTCTCAGGCGCCGTGGCTTTCCCCTGCTCCACTAAGGGGGCTAATTGGGGGGCACTTTGCATAAAAACCTGCAATTGGGGTTTTGCCTCGCTAAAGGCCCTTTGATAAACTCCACTTGCAACAGTAGCGGGAGTCGCCAAAACCCCTAGACGTCCCTTGCTCATTCCTAGGCAACCCTCAACTGCCGCTTCAATGATGCCTAGCACCGGTAGGGTTACTTGGGAATGTACTTCTGGTAAAACTAAAGCACTAGCAGTGTTACAAGCGATTACTATCCCTTCGCAACCCCTGCTTTGTAAAAAATCTTGGATCTCCCAGAAATAACTGACTAATTGGTCGGGGGTTTTTTCCCCGTATGGCACATGGGCAGTATCTCCGAAATAAATCAGCTTTACATTGAGCTTACGAAGCTCACGCCAGACAGATAGTCCCCCAAGGCCAGAATCATATAAGCCAATAATCAAGCTAATTCCCCCAAGCGCCGATGATACTATAATCCTTACCTAAGGGTTCATCGACTAAAAGATGGCCCACTAAAGTATGCAGGCGTTCGTTATTCACAAGAATTTGTACTTTTTCGACCCCTTCAACCCCAACTAAGCTATTCACAATCCCATAAATAGTGAGGATCTCGGCCCTACTACCGCCAGGATGGTTAGTAACTAGATGATGACTGAAATTTATAAAAAGAACACTCCCTTGCTTGGCATAACTAACTACCTCTGTCTGAGGAGGCAAAACGGAGACTAAAAAGGGAAACCGAGGTCCTTCTTCTAAGTCTTTTAGGACCCGTTCGATTGTTGCTTGACCGATCCGAAATTCAGGAACCAAAAATTCCGCATCTTCCGTAGGAAAATACACAGGGTAATAAGGCTGCCCCAGTTCAATCAATTCTGGTGACGCCGGGGATACAGTTACAGGTATCTCCACTTTGTCTCGTGTAGGAAACCATAGACTACGCACGGTTAAGACAAAGATCAGGATAACCACTAGAACAGCTAGCCTCCGCTCCCACTTCATGGCTCTTCACCTACCCTATCTTTTATTTTCTAAATAAAAGCGCTCTATTCCTTTGTAAATGCCTTCAGCAGCAACTTTTTGAAAACCGGGTGCCCGCAACAAAACTTCTTCATCAGGGTGATCTAAAAAGCCCACCTCAACTAATATTGCTGGAATATCTGTCCCGTTAAAGATGGCCAAATCATCTCTTGCCCAAATCCTCCGATCAATGAGAGTGATGGCTTTGACTAATTCGTCCTGAACACTTCGGGCCAAAACTTGAGAAACAGGGTCCTTTGCCCGATACAAGGTTTCAGTGCCCCTAGCTACTCCTTTTTCAATGTGGGAATTGACATGTACCGATACAAACAGATGGGCTCCTGCTTTACTAGCGATTTCTGGGCGTTCAAAAATAGATACATAAACATCCCTATCTCTAGTATAAACCACTTCTGCTCCCGCTCTAGCCAAAAACTCCCCTAAATAAAGGCTAATTTCTAAGACCACATCTTTCTCAAAGGTTCCCTGATAACCAATGGCGCCAGGATCCGAACCTCCGTGTCCTGGATCTACCGCAATTACTAAGCCAGATAGGGGACCTTCTTTAAGAGGTTTTTGTATCTCCGGCTCCGCCTTAGGTTCTGGTTGAACCGCAGCTAATTTAGTCAGATAAGCTTTAGCTTCTTGGGGGGTACCAGCAAAGAAGGGCAGAATAAAACGGCCTTCCCCATCCTCTGCCAGTGCCAGGGGAGCCACCGGCTTTTTCAATTCTAGGACCACTCGTGTAGTCGAAGGCAAGTGCTGACTAACCCGTAAACGTTGAATATGCTCTAAGTTCACAGGAACATCCTTAGCACCACCTACTAAAGTGGTATCCAGAAAATCTAATACTAAGCGAGAAGGACTCTCCAAATAAACCATCTCGAAAGTGGGGGCATCTGTACTTTCAAAATGCAGGTATGGAGTGCCCTCCCGTTCATCAAGACCAATAGAAGTGAGTAAGTAGTTAAACTCTACCTCCAAGCCCCCCTCTGGCCAAGGAGTAACCTGATACCCAGTGGAGGTCTTGAGATCAAAAACGATGCGCATGGTTTGATCATTAAACCGGCTACTACGAATTCTTGTGACTAAGGGATCATCTACATCAACAGGAGGTAAGGCCTCACCGTGTACCCCTAACAGATCGATCACCAAACGGTCGGGGTTAGTAAGTAAATTAGTTTGGTACCCAGTATATGATTCTAGATCAATAAATACCCTAGAACGGGATCCGCCCATAAAGACGATCTCCCGCAGACTTGTTTCCTCTTGGGGTCCATGAATCACTATTGAATCGGCAGGCAATTCTCCAGGGTCAACTTGGCTAGCCAGGTTAGTGGGAGTTTCCTCAATCTCCAAATTTTTAGCAAGACCATCAGAAAAAGCACGAGGTGGTTCTAAAACTAGGGCCATCAAGTCTTGAACAAACACTAGACTCAAGCCCAACTGGTCCGCGATAAAACGGACAGGAATCACGATTTCCCCTGCTGAGATTTGGGGAGCCACATCAAGTTTGTGGGTTACCCCGTTGACCTGTGCACTTTCTTGATCCAGTTGCATAATAATGGTTTGATCAGGAAAAACCACCTGGATATTACCGGTGGAGGAAATATTCAATTTTGCACCCAAATGCTGTTCCATGACCCAAAGGGGAATCATGAAATTACCGTTAATCATACTTAAGGGGTGCTGAAGTTGCACTTCGTCCTCACCAACAAATAGTTTGAGTGAGGCCTGTACCTGGCTTGGCCAAGAAAGAGCCAAGATAATTAAGCAAAACAAAACAAAGGTGGCCCGCTTCATACTTGTACCTCCACTGGATAATATTTCCCCATTTCGCCCTTAGGGGCCGGTAATCCTGCATATAATCATCATAAAGGAGGAATCCTGCTGTGCATTCACGCTTTTGGCTGCGTCTAGGTAGGTTAGGGCTAGTTTTACTCCTCAGTTACCTCCTCTTTGCCTATACATGTTTAATCACCATTATTATTCGTGGGGAACTTACAATTCTCGACGCTAGTAAGGTAATTTCTGTCTTAAGCAACCAACTGGAGCCTTGTGTTTTACAAAGTCAAGTGCGCAATGTCTTTGGGGATCCTGTTCCCTTCGCGGTGATAGTCGTGGGAAATCGGCTAGTCCAAGCGGATAACACAGGAGTCTTTGCTATGGATAATTTAGCGCCTGGTAGGCATACTATAGAGATTTTTGCTGGCGATTATGGAAAATACCTTCGCGAAGTCCAATTGGAGGCTGGGATTAATAGTCCACCAATTAAGTACGAGACCGGACTCTGGCCTCAAGTGTTCTTGGTTGACTTTCATATTTTCTATAAAGAAAGCGATGAGATTCTCGGTATCGTAGGGTTTGCTAATGGAACTACTGAACCTCTGTTTATTCAAAGGGCCACTTTATTAAATCCCCAAGGGGAAGTGGTCACCGATATTCTTCATGATCGGGATGGTTTTGCCTACTATGCTAATTTTTCTAGTAAAATCGAAATTGTTGATAAACCTCAAAAGGCCCTGAAGTGGGCTGGAAAGGTAGTGCAAAGTGGTGAACTGGCCCCCTTAAAAGGGTCCTTCCGACCCGGTCCCTATAGTTTGGAGGTCCACTATGCCTTTAGTCAAGGGCATGAATTGGGCCAATACCGAGTTTTAGCAATTACAGATCACCTGGATTTAGACAATGACTGGAACCCTCATTTACCGTAGGCTAGTGTAAAGTTACTGTAGGACAGGAATCTATAGAGTGGAAATAGAAGAAGATCCCACCGTCCCTGCAGGACGAGTACAGAGTACTCAGAGGTGAGATCTTCTATGCAAGCAATATTCGATGAA
>JAAZLB010000233.1 GCA_012799535.1 Bacillota bacterium
TAAAGCTCATTCTTGAAATGCGGTTTGCAGATATTCCTAAATTGTTCGGTAAACTCCAAGAAGTAATTCCTGAACTAAAAGACCTAGAACAAGATAGTGACATCAATAAGATATGGCTCATCTTGCATCATACTTGTAATTGTTTTCAAGGGGCAAACCCTTTGTCTATTAAGTCTATTTCAGAAGTGGATACTTACCTCAATTGTTTATCGGAAATCTGTACATGGATGGAAGATGTTGTGAGTACTCCAGCAGATATTAGGGTGAATTATTGCCAAAACGCCCAATTAGAGGCAACAGGTAATATTATCATTACTGGCCCTTTAGTCTATGGATGCAACATGGTTGCAGGGGCTAATATTGAGATCGTTGGATCTTGTAGGGGTGGTAGCTACTATGCTACGTCTTGTATTAAAGTAAAATCAGCCGGTCTAAACGAAAGGGTTAAGACAGCACTAACCGTAGGAAGTGAAGGAGTTATTGTGGCAGGAACACTTAATCCAGGTGTCAATGTTGGCATTGGGCAGGGAAAGATGGTAATTAGAGATACTCGGCGCAATGTTCAACTTAAATTCGAGGATGGAAGATGGATGGATAAAACCGGGAATGGGGGATATTAACATTGTTAAACGTTAGCATTACTCAAGGTCCGCCCCATGTGATTCTAGATCTAGAAGGAGAGCTTGATCTCACAACAAGTCCCATTTTGCAGGCAGCGGTGGAAAAAATAGAGCAAGATAGGGTTGTAAGTATCACATTTTCCTTAAATGGACTAGAATTCATCGATTCTACTGGGATAGGGCAACTAATTGGTTACTATAGATCATTTGCTCTGCATCAAACCCCCGTTTATATTGATAACGATAATCCTGATATTGAAGAAGTTTTGGAGTTAATAGGAGTGAGGGAAATTATGAGGGCCTGACCAGCAGGTCCTTCTTTAATCAAAAACAGCAAAGGCAGGGGCACAATTATGGATTTTCAAGCCTATCAACAAGTTGTTCATATGCTTACCCAAGGCACCCTTTGTCTGATGGAACAAGCAGAATACGAGGCTAAGTATGATCACGAAAAGCCCCTCATGGTGCTCCCAATTCAAGGGAAGGAAGACGTGGCACATATTCGCCACGTTATTGACTCTTTTTTGCAAGAGAGAATCCCTAATTGGAAAGACCCAGCGCGAAATAGGATTCTAGTGGGTTTGACGGAGGCCGTTACAAATGTAGTCAAACATACACCTGGAGGACAGGTTTTGGTGTATATCGATGAAGTCGGCCCCCGCTTTCACGTTCTCGATGAGGGTCCTGGATTAAAGTTGAGTAGTCTGTCTTATCTTTTATTTGCTAAAGGCTTTTCCACGAGTGGGTCATTGGGTGCGGGTTTTCCCGTAATGATGGCGTTTTTCAAACAAATATTGGTATGCTCATCACCGGAAGGAACCAAGTTGGTCCTGCGTTCCGATTTGAGTCAAGCTTCCGAGGAGTTAGGGGGTAGTGGGCGTTGCAGCTAGTCTCTGTAAACGATCTAAAACCTGGCATGGTGTTAGGGAAAACAATCCTTGGCAATCAAGGTCAGATTTTATTGAGACAAGGAGTACTCCTGACCGAAGGATATATCGATTATCTGAAGAAATACCCCTTCGTCGCCGTATACATTTCAACTGGTCGGGATGTGGTAGTCGAAGATGTGGTTAGTGATGAAACCCGATTGCAGGCTATACAGAAGACTCGAGATGTACTGCTACAAGTAAAGAGGGGAGCCGATCTTGAAATAGAAAAGCTCAACGAAATACTGGTTGCAGTGATTGACGAGTTGTTGCTCCAGGATGATATCATGATTAACCTCGTTGACATCCGTTCGTTTAGTGAGGAGTTGTTCAGTCACAGCGTAAACGTTGCTATCATCGGGGTGATTATTGGTATTGAGTATGGTTGTAGCATTAACAAGCTGAAAACATTGGCTCAAGCAGCCCTTCTCCATGATATTGGTTATCTGTTGTCATCCGATGCACAGACAATTGCACACGTCACACTAGGCACTGATCTTTTGCTTAAAACTGGCATTAACCAATCCGTTCTTGAGTTAGTTAGCCAGCATCACGAACGGTGGGATGGCAATGGCTATCCGAACAGGTTAAAGAGGCACCAAATCAACGAACTTGCAAGGATTATTCAAGTCGCGAATATATTTGATCGGCTTTCCGCGAATAATCGATATCCTATGGAAGAGGTTATTGAGTACTTAATGGCGAAGAGTGGTCAGGAATTTGAACCACATAGTGTTCGAAACTTCATTAACTGCGTTTCATTATACCCAGTTGGGACA
>JAAZLB010000234.1 GCA_012799535.1 Bacillota bacterium
TAGTTGATGTCGTAAGCTAACAGCCCGTTTCCCCATTTTCTTTACACCCCAGAACTAGTTTATTTACTTAATAAAGATTACTAACAAGAACAGTATAGCAGAAGATGGTTATTAACTCAAGGAATTTCCCGTGAAATGTCGAAGAAAAGCATATCATAACTGCAGATAAGGAAGGGGAAGTGATCAGCATGGAAGTACGTGGACTAGTGTACAATTTTGATGCGGTCAAGGACGTACTATTTTTTTTCACAGAAGGGGATAGTGGTCAACAAAAGTGGCCGCTGGCCAATTTGCAATCGGTAGGCGATGCCCAAGGTTTTACAGGTAAATTTGGGGAAGTATTTTCTTGTTTCTATGTGCAAGAAGGTGTCGAAGAACCGCGCAAGGTGATTGTAAGTGGTTTGGGCAAAGTTGAGGATCTAAGCTTAGAAAAAATCCGAAGAGCTTTAGGCAAGGGTTTAAAGGAGGCAGAAAGACTCAAGGTTGAGACCTTAACAATAGCTCCCTTGAACGTAGAGGGATTATCCGTTCAGGATGTGAGTCGTGCCTTGACTGAAACCGCTTTACTCAGCGCCTATCGATTTGATCGGTATCTTTCTGAAAAGAAAGAATCTAGTCTAAAGATTCTCCAGGTTGGTTATGAAGACAACTACGAGGGAGAGGTTCTGGCAGGGATTAAGCTAGGGAAAACCCTAGGTCACGCCACTAACTTAGCCCGTAACTTAGTGAATGAGCCGGCTAATGTTCTCACTCCTGAACGTCTGGCCCAAGAGGCGCAAGCGGCTGGCAAAGAATATGGTTTTGAAGTAGAAGTTTTTGACCCTGAAGCTATTGAAGCATTGAATATGACGGCCTTTTTAGAGGTGGGCAAGGCTAGTGCTAACACTCCACGCCTTATTGTCATGCGTCATTTTGGTCAACCTGAACAACCAGATAAAATCTTGGGTTTGGTAGGGAAAGGGCTTACTTATGATAGTGGTGGTTTAGATATTAAGCCTGGGGACAGTATGGTAACTATGAAATATGATATGGCTGGTTCCGCAGCGGTAATTGGGGCAATGGTAGCGATTGCTCAAGCCAATTTACCCCTGAACGTAGTTGCAGTGGTGGCAGCCTGTGAAAATTTGATTTCTGGTACTGGTTATCGCCCAGGAGACGTGATCAGTTCCATGGCGGGCAAGAGTATCTTAATTAGCTCCACTGATGCAGAAGGGCGTCTCACTTTGGCCGATGCGGTGCATTACATTGTTACGGAAGAAAAGGCTGACACTGTTGTCGATGTGGCTACCCTCACCGGTGCAGCTATTATTGCCCTAGGTAACACCACTACTGGGGTTGTGACCAATAATCAAGAACTTTACGCTAAGCTTCAACAAGCATCTGAACAATCTGGTGAACGAGTCTGGCAATTGCCTAGTTTCCCAGAATATCGGGAGCAAAACAAAACACCCCTAGCGGATTTGAAAAATACGGGAGGTAGGCCCGGAGGAACCATTACGGCGGGTCTGTTCATTGAAGAATTTGTCCAAGACAAACCTTGGATTCATCTGGATATTGCTGGAACAGCATTCACTGCTAAAGATTTAGATTATTTAGTGGAAGGTGGTACAGGTGTAGGGGTAAGGTTACTTTATCACTTCGCCACCAGCTTTGTTTAGGAAGGGTTGGCGCAATCACCCCGCGGTTTATGTTGTTTCGGGGGTCACCGCCCTCTCCTTATTTGGAGACGCTTTATTATACAGTATTTTACCACTGTACGCGGGTAATCTAGGGATACCACTTTTTGCAGTAGGAATTATTCTTTCCATGAACCGCTGGGTGCGTTTGGCCACGAATCCTTTAGCCGCCAAAGTTTATGAGAGACGGGGTTTGTTTAAACCTTTACTTGCGGCCATGATTTTGGCGGTCTTCTCTACCTTTTTATACTCACGGACTTGGGGACTGTTGGTTTTCCTTTTGGCACGGGCGATTTGGGGCTTAAGTTGGTCCCATTTACGCTTAGGTAGTCTTTTAGTGATCTTAAGTACATCTAGCTCCTCTTTGGGACTAGCGATAGGAACCCACCACGCCATAACAAGGTTAGGGAGTGCCTTCACTTCTATTGTGGGAGGCTTTTTGGTGGATAGGGGAGGATATCAATGGGGCTTAACCATTATGACGATCCTCTCATCCTTAGGCATCCTTTTGGTTTTTGGTTTACGCCGTTTTCTTCCTGAGGAATTAGGGAAAACCATGGCGGATCCCCAAACTACACGAAAGACGGTGGCTATGGTTCCAGAATTATCGCCTGCAATGTGTTATGCGGGGGGCTTTGTAATTAGTTTTGTGAGTGCCGGTGTGATTGTATCTAGCCTATCTTTAGTCTTGCATCAGCGCTTGGGTGATGCCATCACCCTTGGCGCTTGGACCTTAGGGATCGCCACTGTCTCAGGATTACTTTTTGCAGTACGCTGGACAAGTAGTCTAGTGGTTGCACCCTTAGTTGGAAGGATCATTGATCTCACTGGTCGTGTAGGGATTTTTCGCCTATTGACTGTGGTCATGGCCGGTGCTTTGCTAATTTTTGGTGCTATCCCCCATCCAGTAGTTACGGTTGTAGTATCCTGTCTGTTGTTTTTTGTCGGCAATTCTCTTGAAGTGGTCTTTGATACTGCTATCGGGGATACCACTTACCAAGAAGGGGATCAAGCGACCACTACACGTTTAAGTCGTTATGCTTCTTTCTACGATTTTGGTGCCGCTAGTGGCCCTGTAATCGCCTATTTTCTTGGTAGTAGGATTGGCTTTGAATGGTCATTTTACTTAGGTGCAGGCTTGATGTTTGCATTGTTGGCCATTAATATGCTCGATCTTTTTCCCGTGAGTTTACACGCTGATCAACAGTTGTAAGAGGTGGGGGTGTGGGTATGAAACGCAACATCACGGTCTGGTTAGTCCTAATTGTGGCTATGATACTTGGTACGGTTGGCCAGGGGAATACTAAGACGGTAATGGTTGGAGATGATCATGCCTACCCTCCCTTTGCCTTTTTAGACCAGAACGGGCAACCAAGTGGATTTAACATCGAGTTGATGCGAGCAGTCGCTGAGGTTTTGGGCTGGGATTTACAGATCGAACTAGGCCCCTGGGCGGAAACTAAGGATAGACTCGCTCGGGGTGAATTAGATGTGATTACTGGGATGTTCTATTCTAGTACCAGAAACCAAGACTTTGCCTTCACTACTAGACATTCTGTGGCTAGCGGAGATATTTTCACCCGTTCCCCTATGCGGGTAGGTAGTTTAGAAGAATTACGGGGTAAGCGGGTAGTGGTGCAAAGAAATGATATTGTCCACGAATACCTCGGCGAGCAAAATCTAGATTTGGAATTTGTACCAGTAGACAATGTGCCGCAGGCCTTACGTTTAGTTGCTTCTGGGGAGGAAGACTTCGCCGCGGTCCTATTCATGCCAGGGCATTATGCTATTCATGAGTATAGTCTAAGTAATGTTCGTAGTAATAATATACAAATTGCCCCATCAGATTATTGTTTTGCAGTGCAGAAAGACAATGTGGCCCTAAGACTCATGCTTGATGAAGGTTTACGCATTGTGAAGGCCACTGGTAAATACGATGAAATTTATGGAAAATGGTTAGGGGTCTTGGAACAGCAACAAGTACTTGACTGGAAAAGGAGAACTAAGGCGCTAATTATTTCAATTGCGGTGGCAGCAGTGGTGTTGGTTTGGGCCCTGATCTTGGCGTATATTGTTCGCCTAAGAACCGCCGACTTGACTCGGGCTAATCGGCGTCTAACTAAGAGTAGGGAAGAACTTTTTTACGCCAACGAAGAGTTACATGCGACAATTGAACAACTAACTGCCACTACCAATGAGTTAGTGGATCAATATGGTCAGTTACAGCTCATGGAAGAGGCCCTATCTGAAGAGAAAGATTTATTGCGCACTACTTTACTTTCTGTAGGCGAAGGAATTGTGGTGACAGATTATTCTGGACGAGTGATGATGATTAACCCAGTGGCTGAAGAGCTAACGGGATGGAGGGATGGTTCCGCTGTTGGTCATTACTATCATGAACTATTTCCAGGGGAATACTCCCATGTGGTAGACCAGGTTATCTATACAGAACAGACGGTTGAAA
>JAAZLB010000235.1 GCA_012799535.1 Bacillota bacterium
CAGATATACCATAGGTAGATACAGGACCTGTGAGAGGTGTGATTAACCCAATTTTTATGGTTTCTTGGGCTCCCGCGGGAAACGCAACAAGAAGGAGTAGAAAACTAACTAGAATCATTTTCGTTTTGGGGTATGACATTCGTAACACCGTCCTTTGTTTTTAGCACTTTTGGCGAATTTCGAGTATGCTTCTGTGGTAAAACGGAAATACCTTCCGCCTATCTTGCTCTTTTCGTAAGAGTTTACAAAGTTAGTACGAAAACAACAAAAAGCTCCAGACTCGAGTCTGGAGCTTTAAAAAACAAGCGTTTATTTAGAATTTAATACTTTTTAGTCCGAATTTCCAGGTGGATTTGCCAGTGCTTTTCACTTCTACTCCTAAAGAAACATCACCTGGATACAGGCCAAAGAATTGCAATTCACTACCTACACCAACTCTAAAGGACGGGTCTAGTTTTAGTTCAGTAACGGGGGATTCCACAGTTACGCCTCCTAGCACATAGGGCCGGGCAAGGACCATGCCCACAGGGAAATATTCATTACCCCAAGGAAATATTTGCACTTGAGGAGCCGCAGCCATAAGGAGGTGGTCTTGGATTTTAGTTTCTTCATCCATCTCTTCTAGACGTAAACCCGTTACCCTCAGGGCTAAACCAGCAACCGCCCGGGGGTATTCTATTAGGGCATTATTGGTGGCAGAAACTTGCCAAGCCTTAGGTCCCTGGGAAACATAAGTTCCTTCTAGAGTCAGGCGTTCAATTACTGGTCCACCAATATAAAAACCGTAGGTGGGTTTTTCCCGTTCAGGGCTCATTCTAAGATACAGATCAACGGTGCCCCAGCGATCCCGGCCCCAGTCCACGAAGACTTCGTGGCCCCCTTCTTGGGGATGGAAACCATAGCGATACCCCATGCCAAACCAGCTTAAAGGTCCGTGAGTGAACTTTAGACCGATTCTAGGAAAACTATAGTCACTATCGAAGTTAAATTCTGGTTTAAGTGTGAAGCGTTTCGGTAGATTGGCTACTTCTTTATTGGCGGTACGGAGAATCTGGTGTAGTTCAATTTTGCTATACCCTGGTTGCTTATAAGGAACAAACTCAAAATCTGGATACTTAGCTAAAATCGCCTCTTTGATTTCAGGCATATAGGCTATTCCCGCTTTATAACCTTGTTCGATGAAATAGTCTGCTCGCTGATAATCCATGGACGAATCTAAGGCAACTTCTGGTACGATGAGTACATCCGCCATGGATGTATTCATCTGAGTATAACCTTCCACCATGGCGGTGAGGGACATGCGAATATTGGTCATGATCCGTCTATGATTGGGATCTTGGAAGTCTTTCTCTAAAGAAACCGCTAAAATCACATCTGCTCCCAAATCTGCAGCGACATTAGCTGGCACTTGGTTCTTAAGACCACCATCTACATAGTACTGATCACCAATTTGCACCGGGGGAAAGATTCCTGGTATGGACATACTGGCTCGGATCCCTGTGCTGACCTTACCATCGTGGAGTGCCAATTCTCGGCCGGTTCCTAGATTGACAATGACGGAATAAAAGGGGATGGGCAGTTGATCATAGGTGCGTCCCTCTAATAAGATGTCTAAATAGTGTTGGATCCCAGTGGTGTCCACTACTCCGCCACCGAGGGGCATGGGTATATCCAAAAGAGCGGCTGTATCCAAATCTGTGACAATTTCGGTCATGTTATCCACAGAATACCCTGCCGCGTACAATCCTGCCACGATGCTCCCCATACTTGTTCCCACTAGGAGATCGATGGGTATCCCGTTTTCTTCAAAGGCTCTAATTAAGCCTACGTGGCTAAAGCCCCTTGCGGAGCCACCACCTAGAACTAGGGCAATAGTAGGCTCACTAGTTCCTGCTTTTTCAGCGTTAACAGTAGCTGGTGTGATGAGTGCACAAAGGAGAAAGAAGACTATAAGTCCATCCCACAGTTTTTGTCTACTCATGGCTAAGCACATCCTTATTTATATTTTCCCAACCTTGACCAGGGTGGATAATCTCTATACAATGATCTGGGTAAGGAGGTGGGTCTCATGCGAAAAACAGAAGATTTGCTCCAGGGTAATCTGAAAAAAGCCTTTTTTCATTATCTAGTAACAAGTGTAGCTGGCATGATGATCTTCGCTTTCTATGTCTTAGTTGATACTTTATTCATAGGGAGAATTCTCGGAAGTGAAGGATTAGCCGCTTTGAATATTGCCCTACCCATTTTTGGTTTACTAACAGGTATTGGATTATTACTTGGTGTTGGTGGCGCGGCGGCCATGTCTGTATCCTTAGGTGAAGATAATCATGGAGAGGTTACTGCCCTATTTAGTACGGCTGTCATCCTCGGTATACTATCCGTTAGCAGCATTACTTTTTTAGGTGTAGCTTTTCAAAATGAGCTAATCGGCCTTTTAGGAGGCTCGGGCGTTAATACTACCATGGTTAGACACTATATCTTGCCGGTGGTGATCTTTAGCTTCTCTTTCATTTTC
>JAAZLB010000236.1 GCA_012799535.1 Bacillota bacterium
TAAAGGCTGGTCCCCGCTATTACGGCAAATATCCAATACAGCCTTCGACATCTAACAAAAAATACACTTTGGCTCGCCATGGGGTACAAAAGATTCTTCTTCAATCCTACAGTGGGTTGACACTATCTTTACCGTAGAAACCGTTTGAGAACTACCCCTAACTCTGATATAATATCTGGGAGAGGAGGGGTTTAATGTCCCAAGTTAAAGTGGTTACGGAAAACCGTCGAGCACGCCACGATTATTTCATCGAAGAGACTATTGAGGCGGGAATTGTCCTCCAAGGTACTGAAGTAAAATCAATTCGCCTTGGTAAGGTGAACATCAAAGACAGTTTCGCCCGAGTGGAAAACGGGGAGGTCTTTTTATACGGAATGCACATTAGCCCCTATGAGCAGGGTAATCGTTTTAACCATGACCCTCTGAGACCCCGCAAATTGCTGCTACACAAGCGAGAAATTCGCCGATTGATTGGCAAGACCCGAGAAGATGGTTACACCTTAGTACCAACTAAGCTATATTTCTCCAATGGTAAATGTAAAGTGGAATTAGGTATAGCTAAAGGTAAAAAGCTTTATGATAAACGGGAAGCTGCCGCCAAGCGCGATGCTACAAGACGAGCTCAACAGGCTTTAGGGCACGATCGCTAGGAGATTTCTTGACAAAGGGTTATGATTTTGATAAGCTAAAACTACCACGGGGGTGAATTAGTTTCGACGTGGGTAGGGAGAGCATCAGAAGCGAGCCGAGGTCCCCAATGCCTCGTTAAACGTGGGATTTAATTAACTGCAAACAATAATTACGCCTTAGCTGCTTAGTTCAGCTAACGTCCCTTGTTTCTCTGTCTGTTAGAAACAAGATCGACGTCAACTTACAGACTACCCATAAGGGAGTGCCTGGTACCTTGCGGGGAAATTAACGGGCTGGTTTAGCCTCCAGCTGGCTACAAAGTAGGAGGATAAACGAGAACTTTAATTGTAGCTGCGCTCGGAGATGCTGGTGTAATTTCACTTGCGGACAGCGGTGCAACTCCGCTCACCTCCACCAAAATTGAGAAATGTCATCTGTGGTCTACCTTGAGGTAGACCATTTTTTGCACAAAAAAACCTCTGTCAGCTGACAGAGGACTTTTTTATTAAAACCAAATGCTTAGGACGACAGAAAGGACCATGAATCCTACCGCCAAATAAGTAGTGGCAAGTTCTAGCATCTCTTCGCGCCCTTTGTGGCGGTTAAAGAACATGCTACCCCCTCCACCAATGGCGCCTAAACCTTCGCCTTTACTCTCTTGAAGTAATACTACTCCAATAAGGGCAATACACACGATAAACTGGATGATCATCAAAAAGGTTCCCATAATTATATGACACCCCCCTGTCGTATTTAAGCTTCGTCCGCTTAGTTGAGTCTACTCCGTTATTTTACCACAGTGTTGGTCAGCAAGCAAGCGTTTATACTAGAGGGACACGTTCTTTAGGGTTCCAAGACAAAACGGTATAGCGCGCAAGCTATACCGTCTCTGTTTATCTAAAAACTACTTCTTGATATTGTAAAAGGCGCTACGACCAGGATAATCAGCGGTGAAGTCAAGTTCTTCTTCGATCCGGAGGAGTTGATTATACTTAGCAACCCGATCAGTTCTGCTTGGAGCACCAGTTTTGATTTGACCTGCGTTAGTAGCAACAACTAGGTCAGCAATGGTGGTGTCTTCGCTTTCACCAGAACGGTGTGAGACTACCGCTGTGTAGCCAGCCCGTTTAGCCATTTCAATGGCGTTCAGGGTTTCAGTTAAGGTACCGATTTGGTTGACCTTGATTAAAATGGAGTTGGCAATACCCCGTTCAATACCAGTGATAAGACGTTCAGTATTAGTCACGAAAAGATCGTCACCAACTAGTTGCACCTTGTCACCAAGGACCTCAGTGAGCTTCTTCCAACCATCCCACTCATCTTCGCTTAAAGCGTCTTCAATAGATATGATAGGATATTTGCTTACTAAGTCTTCGTAGTAGGCAATCATTTCATCTGTATCTAAAACTTTGCCTTCTCCAGTGAGGTGATATTTGCCATCTTTGAACATTTCAGTTGCGGCTACGTCTAGGGCAATAAATACATCTTCACCTGGTTTGTAACCAGCTTTTTCGATTGCCTCAATGATAACTTGAATAGCTTCTTCGTTAGATTGGAGATTGGGAGCAAAACCGCCTTCGTCACCAACAGCAGTATTTAAGCCCTTACTTTGTAAAACAGCCTTGAGGTTATGGAAAATCTCCGCACCCATTCTTAAAGCTTCAGACCAACTCTCAGCTCCAACAGGCATAACCATAAACTCTTGAATGTCCACGTTGTTATCAGCATGCTCTCCACCATTGAGAATGTTCATCATAGGTACTGGCAGTTGATAAGAACCTACACCACCGATGTAACGGTATAGGGGAATGCCTAAAGAGTTGGCGGCAGCCCGAGCTACAGCTAGAGAAACACCTAAAATAGCGTTAGCACCGAGTTTACCTTTATTAGGGGTACCATCTAAGTCGATCATAATTTGGTCAATTACGATCTGATCAGTAGCGCTAAGACCAATAATCTCAGGAGCAATGATTTCTTCTACATTTTTAACTGCTTGTTGTACACCCTTACCGAGGTAGCGACCCTTGTCACCATCACGTAATTCAACAGCTTCAAAAGCACCGGTAGAAGCACCAGAAGGAACAATAGCCCGACCTCTAGCACCATCAACTAAGAATACTTCAACTTCTACTGTGGGATTACCACGGGAGTCTAAGACTTCCCGAGCGATTACACCATTAATAATCATCTAAATTTCCTCCTTCACGATTATACTTTCCCCTGTCATTTCTGGGGGTTGGGGGACGTTCATCAACTCTAACAACGAAGGGGCCATGTCAGCTAAGATTCCCTGCTTGAGCTTGTAACCTGCAGGAGCGTTGAAAAGCCAAACTGGAACCAAATTAGTGGTATGGGCAGTATGGGGTTCTCCTGTTTCAGGATCGAGCATCTGCTCAGCATTACCATGATCCGCAGTGATCAAAGCCATGCCCCCTTGGGACTTAATGGCTTCTAACACTTTCCCCAGACCAGTGTCTACTGCTTCAACTGCTTGTCGCGCCGCATCAAAGACGCCTGTATGACCCACCATATCACAGTTCGCATAATTTAATACAACTAGATCATAGACACCCCGATTAATAGCATCCACAACCTTCTCCGTTACTTCAGGTGCACTCATCTGCGGTTGCAAATCATAGGTGGGTACCTTAGGTGAAGGAACTAAAATGCGATCTTCACCAGGATTAGGTTCTTCCACCCCTCCGTTGAAAAAGAAGGTCACGTGGGCGTATTTTTCTGTTTCTGCGATGCGCAGTTGAGTTTTTCCTAAGCCAGCTAAATATTGTCCCAAGGTGTTCTTGAGATCTTGGGGGCTAAAGGCAAAGGGTACATCCAAATGGGCATCATACTGGGTCATGGTAGTGAACAGGACCTCTAGTTGCTTGCCCCGATCAAAGCCGTCGAAATCCTTATTGACAAAAGCCCAACTAATTTCTCTAGCCCGATCCGCACGGAAGTTAAAAAATAACACACTATCTCCATCCTGGATAGGACCTACCGCCCGGCCTTGATCTGTAATCACAGTGGGTACCACAAATTCATCTGTTTCCCCTTGAGCATAGGCTTGGGTAATGGCAGTGGCACTATCTGGTGCA
>JAAZLB010000237.1 GCA_012799535.1 Bacillota bacterium
GCGGCAATTTGGTTCGCATTGTTTTCTTTACCTCAACTTCTTCAGCTACCTAAACTAAAAGAAGTTAATCTATCTACGGCCATGTCCAATCTTGGTGCTGCAGTCACGTGGGGTATAGGATTCATATTTCTTCTTAAAAAGTTGGAACCTAAAAACTAATTAAGTTTCCATTAACTAATCCCGTATATAAAATGACCCGGTAAAGTCAAATTTCCTTCATAATACACCTCCACTATGAAAATTCAATTCAACTTTTACAGGTCCTTCCACCAAACGATGATATCTAGTTTCTAAATTATACCCTAGG
This sequence comes from Bacillota bacterium, assembly GCA_012799535.1. GTDB lineage: Bacteria > Bacillota > Limnochordia > Darwinibacteriales > Darwinibacteriaceae > UBA4996. Next base: position 308 of record JAAZLB010000237.1, read on the forward strand.
CAATCATACCGAACTGAGTCGACGAGACCTCAATAAGATTACCAGCACCTAATTTTTCCCCAAACAAAAAAGACCACCGAAGTGGTCTAAGTAATCTAATGTTTGGTGGGCCATGACTATAAGAATACGAACCAAGCTGGACCAAAGTTTGTATTCGTCAATGGGTTTTTTGGAGTTATTTTCAATAGAGAAGAACAATAGAACTCCCCGCCTTTAATATATGTGAGATTCCTTTCCATAAAAACCAGAATTTTACCAAATACTTTTATCTTGCTTTATCATTAATTCCAACCCAGTAGATCCTGTTATCTGTCCACAGCCAGCTTATAAAACCGGTGGTTTTCAGCTCTTTTGCACATTTCAGTGTTATAGAATCCGCGCCTTCCTTTTCAATTAAAGACCAAAGGTTATCCCCTAAAGATTCGGCAGACTCTTCCCATACAAGCAATTGTTCTAATAAGGCCTTCGCACGATCGCTAAGGATATGCATTTTCCCACCCCCCGAAACTTCCTAGCATACCCGTAGTTTCGGCGCACTCCTATAAATTCCTGCAAACAAAAAGCCCCCACCGAAGTGAGGGCCCATCTCCCTAGGTGGCAAATAGCCTCCCTAGGCGTAAATTTATTGTATCATATGGAAATAATGGCTGTCTAGAATGTTTTACAAAACCCCAGCTAGAGAGCTTTTTCCCGAGGCGTTTAGAGCCGTTTTAAGGGGTGTATCTTTTAGGGGTGGGGTGATTGTACCTGTTTTGGGCATAAAAAAAGACCACGCACACGCAAGGCCTAACTGGGGATCCACTGGGTTGGGGTATCGGGGTGGATCCTTATGTAGTATAGCACACAAATGTGGGATTTGGGCAAAAAAAGTAACCCGCCTAGTGGCGGGTCGCTTATTCAATTATTCATATTTATCGAACACCGTCCACGCTAAAGAAGAAGTCTTCTTCTCGGGCTTGATGTACTGGTAAGGAAACTTCCTTGACCCTAACGTATTTCAGAGAGGTGCGCTCCACCTGCCCATACTTACCTTTCAGGGTCTGTGCAACAAACTCACTAAGAGCCTTTTCGTCGAAAGTAACCTTTTCCTGATTATTCACGAGTTAATTCACCCTCCCTATCGAATTATGACTTTTCCTGCCTGCACCTCCAGCTCACTAATCGGACCCGTCAAATCAGTTTCAAAACCGCAATCACATAATACCTTATTGTTGTTCGGCAAGCGAGAGATTCCTTTTTCTTTCATTTGCTCGTCGACACCGGGTACGTCCTCAAACTTGACATAGAATTCATATTGTTTACCGCACTTTTGACACTGAACCCCAATCTCTGCTATCGCACCCACGTCTAAGGTGGCTCCTTTTTTCATCTGGTCAGTTGGAACCGCTTGTTTGGCGATAACATTATCTGCTGTTACGAATAACTTAAACGTTGTAGTCGAATCAAATAAAAGTCGAATCACAGTTTGGATCCTGTATACTAGTTCCGCAAGATCAGGGTTATCATCAATCTTCGCTATCTGAAGTCCAATCTCCGTCAAATCATTATACTTTAGAGAACGTCCATGGGTTCTCCATTTACTATGATTGAGTAGGTCGCGGGCAATCTCCCGAGCCCGTTGCTTCCTGCACTCTTCTGTAACTGGATTACCTCGAGTCTTAGTCTTCGTCCAATCTTTAAATTTATACTTACACAACCAATCTACTACTAGATCTTGCGCGAAGTTTAAGGCGTTGCCTACACCCTTAAGTTCCCCAGGTGAAATTTGGGCAACCATGGTGGCATCAAAAGGATTCAAACCACCGTTTTTTGCCGCTTCGCCCCTTTTTTCGTCTATCCACTCAATGTAATCGTAAGCAGATTGATTAGAACGCCCTATCACAACCTGTGCATCTATGGGACCTAAGCTGCCTGTTTCTGTCATGCTAATATCGTTACCCGATAAGGCGATAATAGTACCTGCGCTTTTGGCCTCTCCCGAAATCACGAAATTTACGTAGTCAAACTTGTGGCGTAAAAAAGTTACAATATCCTCGGCGGCCGTGCCACTACCACCCGGTGTCTCTATGTAAAAATCCAACTTTTTACTGTTGGTTTTTCTTAATAGATCAACAATGGTGTAGTAATCCTCCATATTGATCGACATACCCGGCACGTTTTTGCTTGTGGCGCTTGCATAAATCATTAAATATGTGTTTTGCATCGCATTATATTGCCCAACTAACTTTTCTAATTCCTCATGCAACTGCTTACCCGAGAGCCTTTTACTAATATACTCGACCATTAAGCTAATTATAACTCCCCCTCTCTAGAAAAGAAACTAGGTAGTTTGTGTATCCATTCGTCAAACTACACCTCTTTCCTTTTTTAAAGAAGAATTTTTACCAAAAGTTCGGCCTCAGTACCTATGGTATACGTTACTAATATATCGAAATACTCCCATTCCAATTTTCAACGGCATTAAGGGGATCAGAAAAGGCCCCGCTCCGAAGACCGGGGCTAACCTTGGGGGAATATCCTATTTTTTATCACCGGGGTATAATCTCCCCATGGCTTACCATCAATCTTGATATCGGGGATTGGTTTATCAAGTGCCTCCTTTGTAGACTCCTTCCACTCTTCCTCACTTCGGGCGAGAGCATCCAAGTACTCCCGCCACTCTTTGCTGGTCCACTGCCGTCCTTGCCAATACACCCTAGCTTCTGGGGGCAAGTCGCCAGCCTTCTTAAGTAACCATGATATTACTCTTCCTTTGGCTTTTTTCCAAACGTCTCCGCTATAATCTTGGCTGCATGTCCAAACGTCTCGTGAAATACCTGTGAGCCTAGAACTACACCCAGCGTCATAATCACCGCATTAAGTAGTGGCATACCCTCATTAATTACTCCCACAACCAAAACGGCCACGGTACCTAAAATCACGTTGATCAGCGGGATGTATTTGCGGTCAAGATTGGTCCACCCCTTAACAATCGAGATAATAATGGAGATCAGCGGGGCTAAAGCTACACCACCAATAATAAGCTGGTCCGGATCAAATCCATCGCCAACTACAGCTTCGGCCGCAAAAGCGACCACCGGAACCATAGTCATTAGCAACACCAACGCTAACGTAAATAGTGCAAATCCTCTTTTCATTCAAACTCACTCCTGTCCTTATTTTGAGAAACAAAAAAGCACCTCTAAGGTGCCACGTACTCAACCATATTCACCTACACCAAATTCCACCTACGCATGATCGAGATGAGCTTGCTTGCATACTCTGGATCTGTAGCATATCCTGCACGTTGTAGCTCTCTAGCAAACCCCTCTGGGCTGGATGCCTTGAATGCTTCAGCATACCTGGGCTGTGTGCGCAAGAAGTGGCCATAGTCCTCGAAGCTGTCCTCCATGGACTCATAGGCTCGAAATGAATCTACGATGTTGATCTTCTTGCCATTAACAAACTCATGCGTTGCAAAACGTTGCCCTTGACCCTTGATTCCAAAGTAGTTGTTGCCTTTGACATAGCGTCCCCAACCAGTCTCGAGAGCTGCCTGGGCGATACAGACACCATACGGGATCCCATGAGTGGTCTGTACTTTAAGAGCTAGCGGCTTTGCCTTGGCAATGAAATCTTTCACGTGTTTCATTGGTTTCACTCCTTTCGTCCAGTCTAGTTGATTGTTCTGCGTTTGGTTCCATCTCTAGGCCGCCAATCCCACGCACTTGGGTTCCGTCATATCCGCAGACCCAACAGTGACCGTCGATCATGAGTAGCTCCCCACAATTGGGGCAGAAGTAGTTAGTCATGTTTACCCCCCGATCACTGGTATATCTGCAAGATTTAACCCCGTGCTGATTGCCACAATCCCCGTAAAGACGGCGATCAAGATCCAAATTAGCCGCCAAAGGTTTTTGGTGTAGGTCGAGTCCCTCTTTTCGATGGCCTCCTTTAGTTCCTGGACGTCCGTCTTTTTAGCCGTCTCGTTGAGCACCTGCTTAATCTCGGTTACGTCCGACTCTAGTCTGTCAATCCTGTGTTTTTGTGTGCATGGCTCCATAATCGCCCTCCTTGGTTAAATTAGTTTTAGTAGTGCATAACCGATAACCCCACCCGCCACGGTGGCCAAGAAATCAAGTAGCTCCGGCGCACCCTTTTTCAAGAGCCAATCCCAGACGATCTCTTTGAACGCTCCTACCACTGCTGCCGTGGCCAAGCCGATAAGTGGGCAAAACAAAAGCCCTGCCAGTATCGACAGGGCCAGACCGGCCAGTAGGTGTTTTTGCTTATCTACTTGTATGTTATCGCCCCCTCTAGCTGGCAAAACAGGATCCCCTCTCATTGTGTAGAAGTTGGCAGTTGTCAAGACTTACCAAATCACCGAGAGGGGAGGTGTTTTCAATGAAAATTAAGGTTAATCTAAAATCAGGGATCACACTGACAACCGATGATCTCCATGTTCCTGCCGGTGTGCCCATATTAGATTACTTCAAAATAGGACTTGAGAAAGACGGCGATGTTACACTGATTGATGAAAAAGCAAATACCACCGTTAAGTCAAAGTGGAGTGAAGTGCATTCGATTGAATTTGTATTGAACGAATAGGTTGAGCCACCCATTACTCGGGTGGCTTCTCGCTTCTAAAATCAAGGTTCACGACCTGTGATATGTCCCTTGAAGCAAGCAGACCCCGTCTCAATGTCGCTTAGATCTATTTGAGGATTCTTCAACCTCCCCAGCTGCTCAGCGAACTCTGCTTCGGTAGCTTCCTGGGCAGCTAACTTTTCTTCTAAAGCGCCAATTCTAGCCTCGAGCCGTTCAATTCGTTTTATAACTTTACTATCGTTCATTTGATCACCTCCTCCTCAATTTTGAATATAAAAATAGCCCTCGGAAGGGCTAGTGAAAATTTATTGTTATGTTATTTAATAGGCAACTCCAAAACCAGCAAAAACTTTGTTGTCAATACCTTTTTGCCCTATATACCCAGCATGTATAGAAGCAACAGGGAAATAGTAACGCGCTTTAGCGGACCAATACCAACCATCAGGCACTTTTGCAGCAGAACCAAATAAACCAATGTTACCAATTCGCTTATCATACCTAACACCATACGACAGACCCGAAACAGTATCATTTTTATTAGTAGAATCTAGAATAGGTTTTCCGTCTTTTTCAACAATAAATTCATTTTGATAGCTTGTGTTATAAGACCCAAGAGA
>JAAZLB010000238.1 GCA_012799535.1 Bacillota bacterium
CGGATTTGTTATTAACCACCATGGAAGAGCGAATTAGCGAAGATGGTCTGAGGGATGCCCGTGATGCCTTTGAAGCTCAAGTGCGGAATGCTAAGTTAAAACCGGATTTGACTCAAGGGGCTACCATCATTGGTCGTCAACTAATTCAATCGAATTTAGTCCTTGATACGGAAAAGGTGAACCTAGCCCGGGAACAGGCTGTTGAGTCTGTAGAACCGGTCTATATTATGCAGGGAGAAGTCATCGTCCGTAAAGGTGATGTAGTCAAAAGGGAACACATCAGCCTCCTTCGGGATGTTGGGTTGATCAAAACCGGTCGTGATTACGGGGCAATAGTTGGCATGGCTTTCTTGGTGATCACTTTAGTTGCCCTAACGGGCACCTTCTTATATCAAACCAGACCAGATGTACTTCGCAATGAAACCTCCCTTGCCCTTACTGGTTCTGTCCTACTAACTATGCTTCTGTTGGGCAAACTTTTTAGTCTAAGTAACTGGATGGGTGCAGCTTATCTCAATCCTTCTGCTCTAGCTGGTTTGCTTTTGACTTTACTCATTGATTCTCGAGTTGCAACTATGGTCACAGTTGTTTTGGCGGTCTTTTTAAGTGTGATCTATGAGTTTAGCTGGATTATAGGCACCTTATCTTTAGTAGGGGGATTAACCGCTATCTTTAGCGTTTCTAAGGTTAGCCAACGGGGAGATTTAATGCGAGCTGGCCTCATAGTTGGGGGAGCTAACTTTTTCCTCATGATTACCCTAGGCTTGGTTGGCAAGGATACAAGTTTGATCCTCAATAGTTATTTAGGATTACTCAATGGTTTTCTAGTTTCCATCGTGGCCATTGGGGTTCTGCCTTATTTGGAAAGTCTTTTCAAGATCACTTCACCCATTAGACTTTTAGAGCTATCGAATCCTAACCATCCCCTCTTACGGAGACTGATGCTGGAAGCACCTGGTACCTACCACCATAGTATCTTGGTGGGTAATTTGGCTGAGGCTGCAGCAGAAGCGATTGGGGCAGATGGACTTTTAGCAAGGGTAGGTTCTCATTACCACGATATTGGTAAATTAAAACGTCCTTATTTCTTTGTGGAGAACCAAGTGGGGATGGATAATCCCCATGATAAGATGGCCCCTTCTCTCTCCACCTTGATTATTATTTCCCACGTTAAGGACGGTCTCGAACTTGCCAATGAGTTTAAGCTACCACCTGTGGTTACTAAGTTTATTGCCCAACACCACGGTACCGATTTGGTACGTTATTTCTACCATAGGGCTTCTGAGGAAGGTAATTCTGTGGAAGAACGGGATTTCCGCTATCCTGGACCAAAACCTCAGGGTAAAGAGGTGGCCATTGTCTCTTTAGCCGATGCTACAGAGGCCGCGGTTCGTTCCTTATCGAAACCAAACCCAGGAAAAATTGAAGCCTTGGTGCGGAAGATTATCAAGGATCGTTTGAATTCTGGGGAACTAGATGAAAGTGATTTGACCTTTCAGGATTTAGACAAAATTGCTAACGCTTTTGTGAAGGTAATTATGGGTATGTTCCATTCTCGAGTGGAGTATCCTGAGCAGATCACTAAGGAAGAAATTGAGGGGAAGCGGAATAAAGATGGAAGTACTGATCAATAAC
>JAAZLB010000239.1 GCA_012799535.1 Bacillota bacterium
CTGTACTTTTGGTAATTATCAATGCAGTACGCTTATTAGGTTGGGGGAAGAACCATGAAGTGCTCATGCGGACATAACACTGCAGGAACCTGCATTGAGCTGGTTCCAATTTTCCAAAGCCTTACAACTGAAGAAATGTGGGAGATTGCCCAGATTACCCAGGAAATTACAGTAAAAAAGGGCGAACAGATCTACGCCATGGATGATCAGGTGGATAGTCTGTTTGTAATCCACAGTGGTTTGGTGAAAATCTACCGCCTCAGTGATACTGGTAAGGAGCAGGTGATCAGGGTGTTACGTCCTGGTGATTTTTTGGGGGAATTGGCCTTATTTAGCCATTCCCCCATGGGGGATTATGGGGAAGCTCTAGAAACTAGTACTATGTGTGTCATTGAAGGGGCGAAGTTAAAAGGATTAATGGGGAAATACCCCACCATCGCCTTTAAGATCTTAGAAGAGCTTAGTCAGCGCTTAGAAAAGACAGAGCAACTTTTAGAAGATATTAGCCTCCACTCGGTGGAGCGGCGCCTAGCCCAGACTTTATTGGATTTAAGTGCTGGTACTAATCAAATTGAGTTGGAAATGAGCAAGCGAGATCTCGCTTCCCAAATGGGAATGACCCAAGAAACTCTCAGTCGTAAACTATCTGCTTTCCAAGAGGCAGGGCTTATTGAGCAATTTGGGCATCGGCGGATCTTAATTGTTAATCGGAAAGGTCTGGAGGGAGTTCGCGAAGGTGACTAATTTTCTTGGTGGCTTTCTGATCGGTTTAGGCTTGATTATCCCCGGTGTTAGTGGGGCAGTTTTAGCTATGATCCTAGGACTATATGAACCAATCATTGAGGCAGTAGCCAAGCCTTTCACAAATTTTAAAGAGAACCTTAAGCTCTTGATCCCTCTAGGTCTAGGAGCGGGGGTTTGTTTACTTTTATTCAGCCGCTTGTTAGAGTTCCTTTTCGCCCAATACCCTCTCCCCACCCTCTATTTGTTTTTTGGTCTAGTCCTGGGGGCCTTACCCACTATGGTGCGCACAGCTAATGCTAAGGGTTTTCGCCTCTCTTATCTCCCTAGTTTTTGCCTCGGGCTTTTAATCTTATTGTTCAGTACCCACTTACCCAGTTTGCTAAGGGCAGGAGGGTTAGGTAGTGGCTTGGTCACTTACTTATTCTTGGGGGGAATTACAGGAATTGGCCTAATTGTGCCTGGATTAAGTGCTTCCTTTTTACTAATGGCCTTCGGATTTTATGAAGAGCTACTTAGTGCCATCAACCACTTTGACCTAAATATCTTGATTCCTATGGCGCTAGGCTTAATTCCTACTGTGATCCTTATGTCTAAGGCAATCACCTGGCTTTTTCGCCAAGCCCACGCCCACACTTCTTATGTAATTTTAGGACTCTTAGGGGGCTCTTTGCTGATAGCTTTTCCAGGGTGGCCGAGGACATTTCTAGAATTGGTAGTTTGTTTGTCATTGTTTTGTGCAGGTTTGGTGATCTCCGTACAGTTCATCCAGAGATCACCAAGGATCTAAGGAGGGACTCTTATGGAATGGAAAAGAAGGGACTTTTTTAGTTTAGAGGGTTGTCCCTGTCCTGAAGTTTTCAAGGAGGTGACCTATCCTTGGGAAGTTCTAGCCAAGATTCCTACTCTAATAACTAAATTGGTTGAGGCTAACCCAGGAGATTATGATCAGATTGCCCCTGAGATCTGGATAGGTAAGGATACCACTATTGCGGATACCGCTCGTTTTTTGGGGCCTGCAGTAATCGGGAAAAATTGCCAAATCGGTCCTAACGCCTATATTCGGGAAAATGTAATCGCCGGTGATGGGGTCATGATTGGACACACTACTGAAGTGAAACAGGCTATTCTTTTTGCTAAAGTGCAGCTGCCCCACTTTAATTACGTGGGAGACTCTATCTTAGGTTATGGAAGCCATTTAGGGGCGGGAGCCATTATTTCCAATTTCAAATCCACCAAGGAAACAGTGCGCATTCGCTGGGGTGAGGAGGTTTTAGAAACGGGACTACGGAAACTCGGAGCCATCCTCGGAGATGAGGTAGAGGTGGGTTGTAACGCGGTTTTAAACCCAGGCACCCTAATTGGGACCGGTTCCTTAATTTATCCCCTAAGTTCAGTGCGGGGCTATGTTCCAGAGGGTATGA
>JAAZLB010000240.1 GCA_012799535.1 Bacillota bacterium
GCGGTAAACTCCATAAGTCCACTATCCCTGTGAGGTTCAGGGCTGGTGACACTACTAGCCTCCATAACAGATGTAGGCTGGATTTGTGGCAAGGTAACAGGGTTTGCTAGATTCAAAACCTTCTTCTCCTTACGGATCCGTAGTTTAAAACCATCCTGCTCCAACTCCAAATCGGTGATTTCAGTTGTATCAATAAGGGAGATTAATTCCTTGATTTGCTTAAAATCCATACAACACCTCTTTTCCAAATTCGTACCTGATCATATTCGCCGAACTGGATTGTTTTCCTCTAAAAAAGAGAAAGCCCCTTATTACGGGGCTGAAAGTGGTTGCTACACGCTAATAGCTTCATCAACTATAGTTATTTTCTCCAGCCGAACTCCGGTCATTCTCTGGACTAATTCGCCAATACGAGCTGCCTCTTCCCTAGTTAGAGTGACTGGCACCACCACGGTAATCGCATCCTGGTCTAAGATGACTAATCCATCTAGGTAACCCTTAGCCTTCAGAAGATTTTCAATTTCCGTCTCTCTACTCATTTTTTCGACTAAAGCTTGTAATTCCGACTGCATTTGTCCTTTCCGTTCTGGGTCTCCTTGTGCATCATAGGCGAAGTTTTGTAATAGTTCCATCTGCCTGCTCCGCATCCGTTCCCTTTCTAGCTTGTATTCAGCAAATTTAGTAGGTACAGTTCGGACGGTCACCGGCTCTACCACAACGATATTCCCTGTTCCCCTCCCTTGATCAAGAATAACCTCTTGTTCTGTCTCTACACCATCATCAACCCGAAAAACGTAGATCAAAGTCACAATCACTAGCACCACTATAAATAGATTCCATAGGGCCTTTTTACCTTTAAACACGTAAAATTTAGCCATTTTTAACCCTCCCTATTGTTTGAATAAAACCTCAATTCGATACATGGGAACCTGTAAAACTGTGGCAATTGCCTGGGCTACTTGTAGGCGCAATTGGGTATCTGATTGGTGATCCAAAACCACTACTACACCTCGCACAATCGGTTCTAACTCCTCGAGGATTAAGGGACTCTCTTTCCGTTCTCCATCGTTGCGAAGAATTACTGGGGTAGTGGTTTTTCTCAGTTCTTGGCTTCCATCTGTAGTTTTTCGTTCTTCAATGGTAGAATTATGGGCAATCACCAGCTTGGATCGTCGCTCCAAGGTCAAGAAGACCTGGTTACCCTTTGTTCCCAACAGATTGTTGATCAGGCTAGTTAACTCCCCTTCCCAATGACTTTCTAGGGAGCTACTGATTGTAGCCTCCTCTCCAGCTTTAGTCAAAGGGAGTTGGGTCGCTTGTGGAGACTGGGGTTGCATAATTAAGATGGCAATACCCAAAATTGTGGCAAGGGCCAACCAACCAAAGACTCTTCTTTGTCTTTCACCTAGACGTTTCCACAACTCACCCATGGCCAACCTCCTAATTGTTCCAACTCTCCACTAAGATTTGGTGTTCCCTTAGATTTAAAAGTCCACTTACTATCTTCCGTACTTGCCCTTCTAAACTAGGGGTTTTAGGCTCAATTTTAATTACAACTCGCTGATTGGAAGGGGAAGATCCCTCCATTCTAACTTGCACATTCTCAAATTGCTCCAAATTCAAAAGCACCGCCTCTAATTGTGGCAGAGTGCCCCCGTTTTCCACCTCCAAAAAGGGCTTAACGCCGGCTAGACGTAGCTCATCTGCAAGAACTGCCAATTCTTCTTCAGAAGAGATTAGCTTCGTAAGGCCAAGGAAAGGTAGTTCTAGGTGAGGTTGTAAAAGTAAAGTAAGGGGCTGAAGCACCGCTAACATAGCTACCAAACCTAAGACCAACTTGGGAAATTTTCCCACATCACCAGGAGGCAAGAGCATTTCCACAATGCCCAGTAAGACTGTTAAGGCTAGTAGAGTTTTCAACCAGTCCCGTAAAAACATCTTCTCACCTCATGAATACGGTCAAATTGCCTACACCCACCAAGATACTGATGGCAACTAGAAACATTAGTGCTACTGTGCCTAATGAAATCAAAACCAGTATTAAGGCTGACTCCATAGTACCTAAAGCTTGCACCAAGCGAGGATCACAGATCGGTTCTAACAACGCACCTACTAATTTATAAACTAAAACCATGGCCCAAACTTTTAAAAGGGGAGTGGCCACCAAGAAAACTACCATGGCCAAGCCAAAGACCCCTACCCCGTTTTTAATCAACACAGAGCCACCTACAACAACCTCCAAGCTATCTGCAAACATTCCACCTGCTATAGGAATCAAGGTCTTGGTAAAGAACTTGGCTGCCCTTAGAGAAA
>JAAZLB010000241.1 GCA_012799535.1 Bacillota bacterium
AACTGTTTCGGTGGCATAAGCCATCCCCTCTTCTGTTAAAGACCCTCGGGAATCGGTACCGCTTCGGAGGCGGACTGGTTCTTCTAGATGCTCAATCTGATGATGGGCTCGATTCTCTTTAACGTCTATAATGACCAACCTTACCGAATTGGAGCCAATATCAATAATACCAACGCGATCCATGTGCAGGCCTCCCCGTTTAAGATACTCTTATTGTAACAGATCTTAGGAAGCAAGCAAGTTCGGGCAAATAGAAAACAGCAAAAATCCCCCGTTTCTTGACAGATTTTCGCCCTCTCTGTATAATTTTGGTAGGTTTTACTAGATGAGGTGGAAGAACGGTGGAGATAACCAAAAAAACTGAATACGCGGTAAGTGCTCTAGTAGAATTAGCATCTAATCCTGGTGAGTATATTTCCTCCAAGACGATTGCAGCTAGACAAGATATTCCTGCCAATTTTTTACCCCAAATTATGGCCCTTTTAGGGACTACTGGATGGGTGTTAGGGGTACGGGGTCCTGGGGGTGGGGTGCGTTTAGAAGTGGATCCTAGCACGATTACTATTCGAGATGTGATTGAACTGATTGAAGGTCCTATAGCTATTTCTAAATGTATGTCTCACGAGTTTTCCTGTAATAGAGATGGCCGTTGTCCCATGCAGCCGGTCTGGAGAGAAGCTCAGGAGGCGTTTGTCAACGTTTTAGGGCAAAGAACTATCGCGGATTTGGTTGATGCTACCCCCTAAAAGGTTAGAACCAGCAGGAAATATATGTCGGGGGTGGAATAGTTTATGTCAGCTAAATACAAAGGAGTGTCCAGTTTGAATAAGAAAATCCTAGGAATTATGCTTGTCTTAATTGTGGGGCTTGTAGTGCCTGCGGTCGCATTAGCCAACGATATCGGCTATGTGGACTTTGAACTTCTATTCTACGCACATCCAGAGTACGATGTGAAGAATGAGGAGTTACAAACAAAGGTAGAAGAACTCTATGAAGAGATGCAAGCTCAAGCAGAAACTTTGCAGACTCAAGAAGAACTCGATGAGTTAAGTTCGTTTTTCCAATGGCAGTTTGACCAAATTGAACAAGAGGTCCGGGTTGAGCTGGTCTCCTTTATCCTCGATATTATCAAAGAAGTGGCAAAGGCGAATAGTATCTCGACTGTTTTACCCGAATCTTCCATTATTTATGGTGGAATTAATCTCACTGCACCTGTTGTAGAAGCCATGTACAAAGCTTATGGCATCTCGGTACCTTCTTCTATTCGAGAAGTCTTGTAAAAACTAGTAGGATTTCTTTTTTTTTGGTAGAATAGTACAGTAACAAAATTCTGAAAGAGGTGAAGGTATGTCGAAGTGGGAATGCACAGTGTGCGGATACATTTATGATCCAGCAGTAGGTGATCCTACTCAAGATATTGCTCCTGGGGTTGACTTTAACGACCTACCCGATGACTGGGTTTGCCCAGAGTGTGGCGTAGGTAAAGATTTATTCGAAGAATTGTAGAATAAACTATATAATTCGAAAGAGTCCGAGGAGGAAACGTGGATGAATCCCAAAGTGGATGCAGATTTGTGCATTGGGTGTGGATTGTGTGCTGAAATTTGCCCAGAAGTTTTTGAAATGGGTGATGATGGCCTCGCCCATGTAGTTAGTGCTGATTGTGACGGAGCCGGTTGTTGCCAGGAGGCAGCAGATTCTTGCCCCACAGAAGCCATTAGTTTGTAGTTTAGCAAGAAGAACCAGCATAACCCCTGCTGGTTCTTCTTTTTTTCCAGTTTCCCCAACGATCTACTGGGGTAAGCTTCTTGTTTGCCGGGCAAATTAAACTTGCCAGGGAAAGAGGAGGTGAATTTGATGGCGCTAGGCTCTTCAAGTAAGAACATTAAAGTTATTCCGGAAGCATTCCAGGCCATGAATCAGTTTAAGTATGAGGTGGCTACGGAATTGGGAATCAATCCCGAGTACAAATCTGGTTATTGGGGCAACATCTCCTCCCGGGAATGTGGTGCCGTTGGTGGACATATGGTGAGGCGTATGGTCGCCGCTGCTCAGCAATCTTTAATCGGTCAGGGTGGAGCAACCACTAATTTCCGTGGGAGTTTCCCGCAGGAACCAACCCAATAATTTAATACGTAGCACCGAGGGATGCCTCGGCACCACTAGGTGCCGCTGGCATCTCTTAATTTAGGGGGTGTGTTTGTGGCTAGGGGTGCACGTAAAAAGAAGAATCGAGATACTTTCCTTCCAGATGCAGTTGAGGCAGTTCAAAAACTCAAATTTGAAATAGCCTCGGAACTGGGTGAAAACCCCAAATACTATGCTGAATATTGGGCGAACATTAATACTCGCGAATTAGCTCAACCTAGTGGTCAGTTAATGCGTGAGATGATAGCTAAGGCTGAGGCAGACCTTAGGGCTCAAGAAGCTGGTTTTAAATAAAGTAAGGGGGGAGATTTTTTGGCCCCCTTACTGATTTTTTCTCTTGTCAAGCCTATCCATCTATGGTATATTAAATCTTGGCAACGTGAGGCATGGAGAGATTGATGTGCATAGGAAATATATGCTCGAAGCTATTGCAGAGGCGGAATTAGCCTTGGCCAGTGGGGAAGTACCTATTGGAGCTGTGGTAGTGTGGGATGGAAAAATTATTGGTCGTGGTCATAATCGACGAGAACAATGGAAAGACCCCACTGCTCATGCTGAGATTTTAGCTATCAAAGAAGCTGCCCAGTATCTAGATCAGTGGCGCTTGACTAATGCCAGTCTCTATGTTACTCTAGAACCCTGTCCCATGTGTGCGGGGGCCATTGTGAATGCCCGTATCAAAACTCTGGTTTTTGGCGCCTATGATCCGAAGGCTGGGGCTGTGTCGTCCTTGATGAACTTGGTGCAAGACAAACGCCTCAACCATTTCGTAGAAGTATACGATGGAATTTGTCAAAATGAATGTAGGCAACTACTGCAAGACTTTTTCCAGGATCTCCGCTAGGAACTTTAAACTGGAGAGGTGACAGAGTGGCCGAATGTGGCGGTCTCGAAAACCGTTGGGCGTGCAAACGTCCCGTGGGTTCAAATCCCACCCTCTCCGCCAGATTCTTCTTTAAATGACAATAATAAATATGGAGAGATGCTGGAGTCCGGCTGAACAGGCACGACTGGAAATCGTGTAGGGGTGATGAGCCCCTCGAGGGTTCGAATCCCTCTCTCTCCGCCATTTGAGTTTACCCATCTATTCTTAGTAATAGATGGTTTTTTTGTTTCCCCTTTGGGTATTCTAGACTCTGAAGGGGAGTGATTTCGTGACAACTAAAACTAGAATCGAGCAAACTGTAGCTGGCGCGCAATCTTTAGCTGGGCAACTCAAATCCTGTGCTTTAGATACGGATGTGCCTGCCGTTAAGAATATGTACAATGCCATGGCCCAGCAAGTGGAAGATATGATCCCTAAGCTGCAGGGGCGGTTAGAGCATGTAAAACAGGAGGAACCTCAATTTCAGTAGTTCTTGACACTTGAGATGATGTTCAAGTATAATGTTTATGTCGTGCTAGACGGGGCGGTAGCGGTGCCCTGTACCCGCAATCCGCTATAGCGGGGTCGAATTCCCATCAGAGGATTGGTCTTGTGGAGTCTGGTTTGGATAAGTGGTGTTGACGATTGGGTCTTACGCAATAGGAATCCATGAACCCCGTCAGGTCCGGAAGGAAGCAGCGGTAAGTGGAAGTTCTTATGTGCCGTGAGGGTGCCTGGTTCGAGCTAACTACCCAAATATCGTCCGGAGGACTCTCTTCGAAGATGGGTGCACGATATTTTTTTATGTCCATTTTGAACCAGGGATTTGAAAGGACTTTACGCACCGAATCGAGAAAGATAAAGAGTGGTGTTCAAATTTGGTAGGAAGGGGAGCGTCATGGCGTACATTTCTTTATATCGCAAATGGCGTCCACAGGGCTTTGGCGATGTGGAAGGGCAAGATAATATTGTAAAAACGCTAAAAAATAGTCTCGATACGGGACGGATTTCCCATGCTTACCTTTTTTGTGGACCCCGCGGTACAGGCAAGACTACTGTAGCCAGACTTTTAGCTAAGGGTCTCAACTGCCATTCTGGACCTACTTCTATTCCGTGTGGTACTTGCGACGAATGCACCGGAATCACGGAGGGTACTTCCTTAAACGTTATTGAAATTGACGGTGCCTCTAATCGTGGCATCGACGATGTCCGCGAATTGCGTGGACAAGTCCAGTATACCCCGATTAATGCCAAGTACAAGGTCTATATTATAGACGAGGTTCATATGTTGACAACGGAGGCTTTTAATGCCCTGTTGAAGACGTTAGAAGAGCCCCCAGCCCATGTAATCTTCATTTTTGCCACAACGGATCCCCATCGTTTACCACCCACTATTTTATCTCGTGTGCAGCGCTACGATTTTCAAAGGTTTAGCCAAGAGGCCATGGTTCGACGCTTGGAAACAGTGGTTGAAGGGGAAGGCTTTTCATCTGAAAGGGAGGCCTTACAGTTGATCGCAGAACATGCGGAGGGTGGCATGAGGGATGCTTTAAGTATTTTGGAAAAATGTGCTGCTTTTTCTGATGAGATTACCTCTGCTACGGTAGAGGAAGTTCTAGGAATTGCCCCTCAAGAACAGGTAAGATCCTTCGTTAATTATCTTTTAGATGGAGCAAAGGTGGAAGCACTTCAGACCATTGACGATCTCCATGGAAAAGGTCGTGACTTAGGTCAATTTGTCCGTGGCGTTGTGGGTGAATTACGAGGAGGGCTGCTACGACAAGAAGGAATAAATGAGGAGTTAAGCTTGCTGGCCATTGAAATTCTTTCTGAGGCCTTAAGGGAAATGCGTTTCTCCCCAGATCCACGGATACCTCTAGAAGTAGCTACCTTAAAGATTGCCACAAGTCCCCAGTCTTCCTCAAGTCATATTATAGGGGAGTTGGAAGATAAGATCCGTGCGCTAGAGAAGGAACTAGCCACATTAAAAGGCCACGTGGCGTCTGGTCAAGTTAAGGCAACTGGCGAGCCGGGGAAGGTGACCCCTACGCCTCGACCTAAGCTTTCCTCGGATGACGAGGAGCGGACCGCTCAGGTTTTGGAGCTTTGGCCTGATTACCTACAGGGTTTACGCCGGGAGAAACTCATGCAATGTGAAGCCTTTTTGAAGGAAGGTACACCTGTTGAGACCAGTGGCAACACTCTTGTGGTGGCTTTTCCTAGGGATCGAGGTTTCCATAAAGCAAGTATTGAACAAGATAACCATCGGGAGCCTGCTGAGAGGGTTTTGGCTAAATTAGTTGGAACTAATTTGCAACTGAAGTGTGTATTCCAAGATGAAGTAGAAGGTTTTGGAGAAAGAACCACTGTTTCTAAGCCTGTTTCTAAAAAGGAGCGAAAGGTGAAGGTAGGTAAAAAAGACAAAGTGGTTGAAACACCTTCTGAAGAGTCGAAAGTAGATAACGAGCAGAGATCTGATCCCCAAAAGTTTATAGAAGTGAGTTTGGAAACCTTTGGGGGTAAGATTTTTACTAAACCTAGAGAAAAATGATTAGAGATAGAGGTGGTCTTTGATGGGTATGAATATGCAAAAAATGATGAGGCAAATGCAGAAAATGCAGGCGGATTTGGCTCGGGTGCAAGAAGAGTTAGTAGACATGACTGTTGAAGGAACATCTGGTGGCGGTGTAATCACAGTGGTTGTTAACGGTCACCAGGACATTCAGCAAGTCAAGATTGAACCAGATGCTGTGGATCCTGAAGATGTGGAGATGTTGGAAGATTTGATTATGGCCGCGGTTAACGATGGTCTACGCAAATCACGGGAACTTTCCGCCAGTGAAATTGAGAAAGTAACCGGTAAAATGAACCTCCAAGGATTACCACCGGGATTGTTCTAATGTCTCGCTATCCCAAACCCATGGCCCGCCTAATTGAAGAGTTAACCCGTTTGCCAGGTATTGGTCCTAAAACGGCTCAAAGATTGGCGTTTTTCTTGATTAATCAATCGCCTGCAGAAGTCCAGGCTTTGGCAGATTCAATCGTGGAGGCAAAAAAACGTACGAATTATTGTTCTCAGTGCTTTCATTTTACCGAAGAGGATCCTTGTCCCATCTGTTCGGATCCTAAACGTAACCAAAACTTTATCTGTGTAGTAGAAGAGCCACGGGACGTAATTGCCATGGAACGAACCAAGAGTTTTGAGGGAATCTATCACGTTTTACATGGCGCTATATCTCCTTTAGAGGGGATTGGACCAGACCAATTACGAATTAAAGAGTTAGTAGCTCGGATTGGCCCTGATGTGCAAGAAGTGGTTTTGGCCACCGATCCGAATGTGGAGGGGGAGGCCACCGCTATGTACCTAGCTCGCTTATTAAAACCGATTGGGGTAAAGGTCACCAGAATGGCCCACGGTATGCCAGTCGGTAGTGATTTGGAGTATGTGGACGAAGTAACCCTGGCCAAGGCCCTTGAGGGCAGAAGGGAGTTATAGGAGATCAGGTGCACAGAACAATGGGGTAGAATAAAATAACCACATTTAGGCATAAACCGCGCCATCTAGAGTGATACTAAATTAGGTATTGCTGAGATGGGGTGGTTTTTTGTTGGAAAATTTATCTGGTAGGCTTTGGGACATGGCTTCCCGCTTGTTTGATGATGGTGTTCAGGAACTTCCGTCTGTGCCTGAGCAAACCACTCTGGAAGAGTTATCCCTTATGGTGGGGCAGGCTAAACGAGAGTGGATCGATGCCCAAAACTATTTCAATCAGGCCACCGAACCAGAGTTAGTGGACCATGCGATCCTGTCTGTGCAGGTTGCAGAACGGAAATATATGTATTGGTTAAAGCAGATTAAAAATTTGAAATAAGGGACAAAGGTTATAATCCATCGGTTTTTGCCATAAGATGTTCATGAGGACGAACCTAAGCGAGGTGGACCGTATGGATTTCCTAGTGATCATTGCCTATGTGACTGGAGTTCTTTTTTTATACGCCTTAGGTAAAATGCTTTTAATTCCTTTGCGGGTGATCTTTAACCTGATCGTCAACGCAGTAATTGGTGGCGGTGTTCTTTTAGTACTTAATCTCATTGGCGGTTTTTGGGGTTTCACAGTGGGTGTTAACCCAATTACCGCTTTGATAGTCGGATTATTGGGTGTGCCTGGCGTTATTTTGCTACTAGGCCTCCGTCTGTTACTCAAATAGTCTTCCTTGTTCAAAGCGATGCTCAAACGGTTCAATGCATCGAGGTCCATTGTTTCTAGGTGAATTGACTATTGGGTCTACTTGCCGAAAAACAAGGTGGACTTCAGGAGAGTCTAAAATGCTTTTACGCAGTTGAGCAAAGGGAACGGAGTCCAACCACATATTGATCTGGTCAGGTTGAAGGATAACCGGCATACGGTGGTGGAGTTTTTGAAGTGGACCGCGGGCATCCATCGTGATGATGGTGCAACTTACTTCCGGGTTTTCTTGATATAGGCCAGCAAAGGCAAAGGGCTGTTTTTCAGAAAGAGTGATGTAGTAGGGTTGCTTATGGGAATTGAACTGTTTCCATTCGTAAAAGCCATCGGCTAAAATGAGGCAACGAGAATTCTCGGCTAGGGGCCGGAAAGTCTTTTTTTCGGTAAGGCTTTCCAGTCTGGCATTGATTATGGGTGGTCGCCTTTCACCAAGTCCCCAACGCATTAAAACCGCCTTTGGTTGGTCGTGCATGACCACAGCAACCACCTGTTGGGTAGGGGCAATGTTATAGCTAGCAACATATTCGAGATCTGTTAAGGGGAGGTGTAAATGGGCTAAGACCTCTTCTAGGGGTGTATGGAGAGTAAATCTTCCGCACATGTTCAAAACCTCCTTTATTATAATCATTCCCCCCTGTTAAGGGTTTTCCTTGAAATAAATAAAAAATCGATTGCTAGTGTAAAGTTACTGTAGGACAGGAATCTATAGAGTGGAAATAGAAGAAGATCCCACCGTCCCTGCAGGACGAGTACAGAGTACTCAGAGGTGAGATCTTCTATGCAAGCAATATTCGATGAAA
>JAAZLB010000242.1 GCA_012799535.1 Bacillota bacterium
CCCCTCATGGGAGCGGTCGCCGCCCGTTTCGCGGATTATATCATTATTACTTCTGATAATCCTCGCTCAGAAAACCCGATGGATATTTGCTCTAACATCGAAACTGGTCTTGTGACCACTAATCCCCTAGCCCACTATGAGGTTGTGGTGAATCGTCAAGAAGCGATTCGCAAAGCTGTTGGGCTGGCCACACCGGCAGATTTAGTGATCATAGCTGGAAAGGGTCATGAAACCTACCAAGAATTCGCTACAGGGCGGGTTCATTTCGATGATGGGGAAGAGGTCGTAGCGGCCATTAAGGAGCTGAAGGACTAATGCGTTCATTATCACTTGCACAAATTGGGGATCTCACTGGAGGCACTGTCACGGGTAACGGTGAGGTACACCAGGTTACAATTGACAGTCGTCTAGCCACTTCTGGTAGTTTGTTTGTGGCCCTGCCAGGTGAAAAAGTTGATGGACATCAATTTGTGCCTGATGTCTTAGCCAAGGGTGGCTATGCCCTAGTGAAGAAGGGCACTTACACTGATCCTGGTATTATCCAAGTTGAAGATCCCCTCTTAGCGTTACAAGCTTTAGCCCAAGGGTATTTGGCAAAATTTCCTGTTCCAGTAATAGCTGTTACAGGAAGTAATGGTAAGACTTCCACTAAGGACATGATTGCTCAAGTTTTGCGAAGTCGCTATACAATCCATAGTACTCAAGGGAATTATAATAACGAGATTGGGGTCCCCTTAACTGTACTTGGTTTAGAAGAACAACATGAAATATTAGTTGCAGAAATGGGTATGCGCGGGCTCGGTCAGATTAAGCGACTTACTGAAGTATGCCCTCCCAATCTAGGGGTTATCACCAATATTGGTCCTGTACATTTAGAATTACTAGGTAGTATGGGTAATATAGCTCAAGCTAAGGGGGAGTTGCTCGAGGGTTTAGGTCCTGAAGGTGTTGCAGTGTTAAACGGTGACGATCCTTCTGTCCGTGGCCAAGCCCGATCCTTTAAGGGGAAAGTTGTCTTTTATGGCCTAGATCAGGCTAATAACCTAATTGCTCGGGGTGTAACCATGGATCCTGAAGGGCACCCATCTTTTGTGGTTCGTTACGAACAAGAAGAGGTGAAAGTACGCTTAGGGGTACCTGGGGTGCATAATGTTTGGAATGCCTGTGCCGCTTTAACTGTGGGACTTCAGTATGGAATTTCTTTGGCGGAGGGTGCCAAAGCATTAGAAGCGTTGTCCGCGAGTGCCATGCGTCTAGAAGTTCAACGTAATTCTCAGGGGGTTATTATTGTTAATGATAGCTATAATGCTAGCCCCGCTTCTATGAAAGGTGCCTTAGACACTTTAGCTCATATGTATTGTTCTGGTAAACGGGTGGCTATTTTAGGTGACATCTTGGAGTTGGGCGAGATCTCCAAAGAGGCCCATCGTGAAGTGGGAGAATATGCCCGGGACAGTGCGGAGGAATTAATCTTTATTGGTAAGCATGCTTCCTTAATGCAGGAGGCTGCAGGTCGGGGTGAAGTATATTCTTCAGTTGAAGAGTTTTTAGCAACGGATCCAGTCTATAATGAGGGTGATTTAGTCTTGGTCAAGGCCTCCCGGAGTTTACATTTTGAGCGGATCGTTGAAAAGCTGATGAAAGGTGGAGAGTAGGCTTGCCCGTTCACTATACTCCATTATTTGGTGCCTTAATTGCCTTTACAGTTTCATTGTTGGCCGGTCCCCGGACAATTGCCTATTTAAGTCGTCTTAAATTGGGGCAACAGGTTCGTGAGGACGGTCCAAAAACTCATCTAGGAAAAGCCGGAACGCCTACTATGGGTGGGATTTTAATCATCCTGGCCATCGTTATTGGGGTAGTGGTGTTTCCTCCTATAAGTGATCATAACGTTGTCATGCTTTTTGCTACAGTGGGTTTTGCCGCTCTTGGCTTTTTCGATGACTTTATTAAGGTGGTTGCAAAACGTTCCCTCGGATTGCGGGCGCGGGAAAAGTTAGTAGGGCAGTTTGGAATTGCTGTGTTGGTAGCTTTATATGCTTGGCTCAGAGTGGGTACAGATTTACTAGTACCCTTTTCCCGAGCAATCTTAGTCTTACCTCCCTGGCTTTATGTACCGTTCACCGTTTTGGTCTTAGTGGGAACGGTAAATGCGGTTAATTTGACAGATGGGTTAGATGGTTTGGCTGCAGGAAGCACGGCAATTGCAGCCACTGCTTTTGGCTTAATTTCTTGGATCCTCGGATACCCGGATTTAGCCTTATTTGCAGGTACCTTAGTGGGTGCTTGTTTAGGCTTTTCTTGGTTTAATGCGCCACCGGCGCAAGTATTCATGGGTGATACTGGTTCACTTGGTCTTGGGGCGGCGTTAGGAACCATAGCGGTTTTGAGTAAAACTTCGCTGTTTTTACCAATCATTGGTGGTCTTTTTGTGATTGAAACCTTATCTGTAATCATTCAAGTACTCTATTTTAAGTTTACTAAAGGTCAGCGCCTTTTTCGTATGGCCCCTTTGCATCATCATTTTGAACTGCTAGGCTGGGCTGAGAGTAAGGTAATGATCAGGTTTTGGTTGATCTCAGTGATTTTCGCTATTTTAGGGTTGTTTGCTATCCTCTAGGAGCATATAAATCAGGGAGGGGGCGAGGGCTATGTTTACCAAGGGTGGCAAACCGGATCTTTTGATTTTTGTTGCGGTAATAGCTTTACTAAGTCTAGGTTTAGTAATGGTCTTTAGCGCCTCGTCTGTGATGGGGTTGGCTGATTATGGCAATCCTTATCATTATGTGCAAAGGCAAATTATCCTAGCCCTGCTGGGTCTCGTATTGATGTTTATTTTGATGCGTGTGGATTATCATATTTTCAAGCCATTGGCTTTACCAGGCTTGCTGATTTCCTTTATTCTTTTAATAATGGTTTTATTTGTGGGGACAGGTACTGGAGGAGCCACCCGTTGGATTAGACTCCCTGGTTTCAACTTGCAACCCTCAGAAGTGGCGAAATTAGTTATGGTTAACTACGTAGCCGTTTACCTTTCTAACAAACGGGAAAACACCCGTAGATTTTTTACCGGACTTTTACCCATTCTCTTTTTTACTGGTGCTCAATTCGTTCTGATTATGTTAGAACCGGACTTTGGTACTGGGATGGCTTTGGTGTTCACTGTTTTGGTCATGCTTTTCGCGGGTGGTGCCCATTTAGGGCAACTTACCTTGGTTGGTTTAGCTTCGGTTCCGGCTTTATATTATTTAGTAACTATGAAGGAATACCGAATGCGAAGACTTTTCGCTTTTTGGGATCCCTGGGCGGATCCTACAGACACTGGTTGGAACGTGATCCAATCCCTTTTGGCCATCGGATCTGGTGGATTTTTTGGCTTAGGTTTAGGGAAAAGTCGCCAGAAATTCTCTTATTTACCTGAGCATCATACTGACTTTATATTTGCCATTTTATGTGAGGAACTAGGCTTCTTAGGCGGTTTTTCTGTGCTAGTTCTATTTTTCATCATTGCTTGGCGAGGTCTCCGCATCGCCATGCGCGCCCCTGATCTCTATGGTAGTTTGTTGGCTATTGGGATTACTTCAATGATTGCCTTTCAAGCTATGCTAAATATAGGGGTGGTCAGTGGCTCCTTACCTGTTACTGGTATTCCCTTGCCCTTCATTAGTCATGGTGGTTCTTCTTTGTTGATGAGCCTAGCCGCGATTGGTATTTTGCTGAACATTTCTCGGCAGTGTCCTGATTAAGCTCTGGTTTCACCGATTACCCCAGATTGCATACTATAAACGGTAATGAATCGGGGTAGAGGTGATCAGATGGGCCAATTTGTCATTGAAGGGAAACGGCGTTTAACTGGTAAGATCAGAATTAACGGTGCTAAAAATTCTGCCTTAAAGTTAATGGTGGCGGCCTTATTAGGTCAAGGTGATTTTCAGATTGAAGATGTACCTCACATTACCGATGTCCTTACCATGTGTGGTGTTCTAGAAGCTCTAGGAGTCAGAACCCACTTAGAGAAAAACCGATTGCAACTGAAGGTTTCCTCCTTGCAAGGGCGAGCTCCCCAAGAGTTGGCCAAGTCTATGCGAGCTTCGGTACAAGTGATGGGACCACTATTGGCAAGACTGGGCTGGGTGGAAGTTGCTCAACCAGGTGGCTGTGCCATTGGCACCCGTTCTCTAGACTTACATCTTAGTGGGCTCGCTAAATTGGGTGCCGAAATTGAGGTTCGGGACGAACTATTGGTGGCCAGGGCTAAAAAACTTAAAGGGGCAGATATTTCCCTCCGTTATCCTAGTGTAGGTGCCACAGAAAACATTTTAATGGCCGCGGTTTTAGCAGAAGGGGAGAGCGTAATTCGCAATGCTGCTCAAGAACCAGAAATTCTTGATATACAGAGCTTTTTAAACAAGATGGGGGCCAAGATTTCCGGTGCAGGTACTTCAGAAATTCGGATCACAGGGGTAGGGGAACTTGGGTCCACTAATTTTCAGGTAATTCCAGACCGGATTGAGGCAGGTACTTATTTGATTGCCTTCTTGATCACTGGTGGGCACGGTACTTTGGAAAATGTCGCTCCTGAACATTTGGCTTCTCTTTTGAAGGTACTCCGTACCATGGGCGCTTACATAGATAGTCAAGAGGATTCTTTGACTATTTACTCCCCACAACAACTACAGCCCTTCCATATAGCTACGAACCCTTATCCTGAGTTTCCTACAGATTTGCAACCGCAAATGGTGGCACTAGCTACTCAAGCTGGGGGGGTAAGTACTCTTACGGAGGGAGTTTTCGATCAACGTTTTGGCTATACTCCGGAGCTAATTAAGTTAGGAGCCAAAATCGAGGTGGTCAGTGGTAATGGGGTGGTTATTCACGGACCGACCAAGTTAACTGGAGCCCAACTCATATCAGGGGATTTACGTGCCGGTGCGGCCTTGGTGTTAGCTGCCCTAGCTGCAGAAGGACAAACGGTGCTAACTGGAATAGAGCATATTGATCGTGGCTATGAAGAACTGGCCGCAAGATTAAGTCAACTAGGTGCCAAGATTTTACGGATTCCCTAGTGAAGGGGGATAGGGTGCGCTCTGATATCTCTGGCGGGAAAACCGCCATCTCAATCTTGATTTTAGCCTCAGTCTTGGCCTTTTACCTATTTGCTAATTCAGACTTTTTCTCAACACATCATGTGGAGTGGACAGGCCTAATTTATTTAGATAGAGAACAATTAGATACATATCTTGACTTCTCTACGGTCAACGTTTGGCGGCTGGATACGAAAGAACTGGAAGCACTGTTATTAGACCATCCGTGGATTAATGACGTTAGTGTGGTATGGCGTTGGCCCAATAGGATAGTAGTCTCCATTAGCGAACGGACCCCTATTGCCCAAATCCCTAGTGAAATGGGCTGGTTTTTACTGGATGGCCAAGGAAATTTGCTTCCACCTACTCAGGGCGGGCTCGTGTTACCCCTGCCATTGGTTACAAATTTAGATCTTACGTCAAAGGAACAACTAGTTTCTACTGCTCGCCTTATGACTATGATTCCCGCCGCGGTAAAACCCATTATCTCTGAGTGGAATGTGCAAACAAGATCATTTGTCAGTCGTTCAGGCACGGAAATTCTGATGGGACCACCAGTAGATTTGGAAGAAAAGTTTCTTCTATTGGAGAAAATCGTGGATGATTTAGCTTCCCGCCAGGAACAGGCAGGCAGAATCGATCTACGGGTGCCAAAAAACCCTGTGATCAGTATTTTATAGTTTTTTTGTGGGTTAAAAGGGAAATGCAACCTGAATGTGGAAATTAAACAAATCGACACTTGTAAATCGATGTTGAAGAAGGGGGATCCCATGTTTGAATTTGATCTTGATAATATGCAGTTTGCGGATATCAAAGTAATTGGTTGTGGCGGTGGAGGTAGTAACGCTGTAAATCGCATGGTTGAGGCGGATTTAAAAGGCATCCAGTTTATTGCGGTAAATACTGATGCTCAAGCTTTGCAGATGTCCGAGGCCCATCAGAAAATTCAACTAGGGCAAAAGTTGACTAAGGGTTTGGGTGCTGGTTCAGATCCTACTGTGGGACAACGTTCTGCGGAAGAATCGCGGGATGATATTAGACAAGCCCTAGAAGGTGCCGATATGGTATTTATTACCGCAGGTATGGGTGGTGGAACCGGAACAGGTGCCGCTCCAGTGGTTGCGGAAATTGCGAAAGAGGTTAACGCCCTTACGGTAGGGGTGGTTACTAAGCCC
Organism: Bacillota bacterium; assembly: GCA_012799535.1. Lineage (GTDB taxonomy): Bacteria > Bacillota > Limnochordia > Darwinibacteriales > Darwinibacteriaceae > UBA4996. The sequence continues at coordinate 6,260 of JAAZLB010000242.1, forward strand.
TTCACCTTTGAGGGTAGGCGCCGCAAGGAACAGGCGGAAAAGGGTATTGAGCTATTGAAATCAAAAGTTGATACTCTAATCACTATCCCCAACGATCGACTTTTACAAGTGGTGGAAAAACGTACCTCTATGCTGGATGCTTTTAAGATCGCTGACGATGTTTTGCGTCAAGGGGTGCAAGGAATTTCTGACTTAATTACAGTACCTGGCCTAATCAATTTAGACTTCGCGGACGTCCGTACGATTATGACTGACGCCGGTTCTGCCCTCATGGGTATTGGAGAAGCCACTGGCGAAGATCGGGCAGTTAAAGCGGCTCAACAGGCCATTTCTAGTCCTCTTTTAGAAGCGTCTATTGAAGGCGCCAAGGGAATTCTTTTGAGTCTTACAGGTAGTTCTAGTTTAGGACTCTTTGAAGTTAATGAAGCTGCAGAAGTGGTTTCTCAAGCGGCTGATCCTGATGCTAACATTATTTTCGGGGCAGTGATTGACGAAAGTCTAGGTGAAACGGTCCGAGTTACAGTTATTGCCACTGGTTTTGATGTACCTAAGAGTCGGGAAAGTTATAAAATTACTAAAGAGCTAGATGTGCGCCCCTTTGATCATGAGGTAGACATCCCTGCTTTTCTAAGACGCAAATAAAAAAGGCCTTCGGGCCTTTTTTTATTCCAACTTTTTTATTTCTCGTCTCAATTTTTTTAAGATCTTCTTTTCTAAACGGGAGATGTAGGATTGGGAAATGCCTAATAGATCCGCTACTTCCCGTTGGGTCCGTTCCTGCTCACTATTTAAGCCAAATCTCAATTCCATAATTCTCTTTTCTCGCCCTGTTAATTGCTCTAAAGCAGTTGCTAACAGGGCTTTGTCGACTTCTTTTTCAATATGGCGCACAATGTCACTCTCACTACCAACCACATCTGCCAAGACTAGTTCGTTTCCATCCCAATCCACGTTCAAAGGCTCATCGAAGGAAACCTCGGCTTTTAATTTACTAGTGCGACGGAGATACATCAAAATTTCGTTTTCAATACATCTGGAGGCATAAGTGGCAAGCTTGATGTTCTTCGATGGGTCAAAGGTATTTACCGCTTTAATTAGACCAATAGTACCAATGGAGACCAAGTCCTCAATGGGAATACCGGTGTTTTCAAATTTACGGGCGATATAGACCACTAAGCGTAGGTTCCGTTCAATTAAGGGGGTCCGCACTAAGAGGTCTCCCCCTTGGAGGCGTTGGAGCAGTTCTTGTTCCTCATCTGGAGAGAGGGGAGGAGGTAGGACTTCGTTGCTTCCTACATAGTGAACTGCTGGTTTAAGGCCAAGAGCTTGTAAATAACGTAAGAACCGAAAGCGTA
>JAAZLB010000243.1 GCA_012799535.1 Bacillota bacterium
GTGCTACTGGAAATGCTTAAGATCCAAAGCGATGATCAGGCGGTAATCAAAACAGCATGATTCATAGCTATCGGGAGTTATTTGGAGCAATACTGCGAATTACAAATTCCACGGAGCTAGGGACACCATCTAGATCATACCCAATGCGGGTTTGGACAGTGGTATTATCATTTTATCACCACGCCTGAGTTTGCAGAATTATCGCCTGCGGTCATTCAGGCATTTCGCGACATTGAAAAGCCGCACGAAGACTTACATAACACGGCCCGCATCATGAGCGCACGTTTGAGTGAGGCAAACTATTCTGCTCAGGCTTGGAACGAGGCTTACGCACTCTTTGTCGAAGAGACAAATCCTATCCTAGACCAAGTTCGTTCTGGATTTGTCCAGATTAGTCACTTACTAGAAGGCGACATCGTACGACTCCAAGAAACAGCCGATCAAGTGGCCTTTCAATCTACCATGGCTATCATACTGACTGCGGCTCTTGCACTTCTGATAGCCGTGTTCCTGGGAGGACTCACGGTGCGTTCTATCTGCCAGACCCTCAGGTATACGGTGGCCCGCGTTGAAGACCTCTCTCATGGTGATGGGGACTTAACCCAGCGTATTCCTGTCAACACCAGAGATGAACTCGGCAAATTGGCAACGAATTTAAATACCTTTATCGAAAAATTGCAGAAGATGGTTGGTTCGGTCAAGGGATCCACCGATCAAACGGCGGATCATGCTTCCAGTCTCTCGTCTACGGTAGAAGAATTAACTGCCTCGGTAACAGAAGTGGCGTCGACTACCAATCAATTCGCCTCAACCTTACAGACCATGAGTGATAGTAGCCAGGATCTCGTAGCATTAGCCCAAAATGCCGAGGGTCAAACCGATAAGGGTGCCCAGCAGATAGATAACACTATGTATATTATGGGTGAGATTAACCAGAACATGAATGATTTAGGGCAGGAAATTCAACGTCTAGAAAAACAGTCTGAACAGATCCAGACCATTGTTGGAGTAATTACTTCCATCGCGGATCAGACTAATCTCTTAGCCTTAAATGCGGCCATTGAGGCGGCCAGGGCGGGGGAGCACGGGCGAGGTTTTGCTGTTGTAGCCGGTGAGGTTCGAGATCTGGCAGAGGAATCGGCCAAGGCAGCCCAGGAGATTTCTTCGTTTATTGATGAAATTCGTCAGGTCATGCAGCAGACAGTGGCTCAAGCGAATGAAAATGTAGAACGGGTGGGGCAAGGGTCAAAAGCAGCACAAGACACGGGGGTTGTATTCGATAGCATCCGTGCAACCATGGATCAGTTAGTTGAGGGTATTCGCAACCTGGCAAGCTCCAATCAACAGCTTTCCGCTGGTGGAGAAGAGATTGCTGCTACCAGTGAAGAACAATCTGCTTCTATTGAAGAAGTTGGGGCTACAGCCGCAAATCTAGCTAATCTGGCGGCGCAGCTGCAGGAACTGGTGGAACAGTTCAAAGTCTAATTGCGAACGAACTTCGACAAGCAAATTCTTCAGATGAATCCTCCTAATGTGAAACAAGCTATAAAGCAGCTCCAGTTAAATCTCGATAAGTTACCATAAAATGTGGCGCTTGCCAGGAAGAAATAAGGTCAATTGTTTGTGCTAATGAGCCTCAGAAGCCCGCCAAATAATTATGCTTGGGCTGTAAACCTGTAAAGAGGCAAAGCTTTCGGGTTTTTGAACTCCACTCTCACCAGGCCAGCTTGGAAAAGTGCACAGACAAGGACTATGGGGGTTAAACCTCTACGGCAGAACTCAGGGATATGGTGGAGATCATCTACGGTAACCTGGTGAATTATGGATGATATATTCTGAACTATGAACTAATTGAGAACTTTACCTTACATTCGGTAACTTTGATGTAGCGGTGAAACTACTCTTAATGATTGCAAAGGTTTATCCCGGCAATAGCCACGATTTCTTTCTGTTTGACGAGGAATAGTAATGAAGATTACCGCTCACTATAGTGAGAGTTGTTACGTATGTAATTCTGCAATCAATGTAGGGGATAGAATTGACTATACGGATGCTAAGGTGCGTTGCTTGGAATGTATAGGCTTAGAGCCTCCAGAGTGGAAGGAGAAATGAAATGGTTGACAAAAAAGGTGAGATCGAGAGACTCGTTGCTTTGCTAGATAATAACGACATTAATGTTCGTAAACAAGCCATGCAAGAATTAGGTTGCGCTGGTTCTGTGGAAGCGATCCCTGCTTTAATCGACGCGCTCCGCCCTGATTATCTCTACAGTGAGAATTGTTGGATACCTGTGACGAGGGTGGAGTATGTTCCTGAGTGGGATGACTATGACGTCATAGACGACTTGTGTTCGCCCCATGAATATCTTCGCAACACCGTTGTAGAGAGCTTGATCAATATCACAAGGTTTAGTATGGAGCCTGTCCATGCACTGCTTAGAGCATTGACTTTTGCAGAATACGACCATTACAGGGTTTGGGAAATTCTAAGAAAAATTGCAGCAAATGACCATAGCGGTAGAGTATTGGAAGCTTTAGAAGAAGCCTTAAAGCACCGCGATAAGCAGGTTTCTTTTCGAGCTGCAGAGTTTTTATTCTCACTTCATAAAAGAGGTAACACAAGTCAGCGGCAACGGGCAGAAGAGCTGCTAACCATAAGCCATAGTGAGAATCAAGAACTAACGAAGTACATAGCGGAGCTTTTTGAGGAGGATGAGCTATTTAGAAAGGAGCAAAGAGCCCCTAAAATGACTGATCTCCACGATAATGCTTATGCTAGGAGCTACCATGAGGAGGAAGAGGAAGATGAGGAAAAGAGAGGTTTGCAAGATTTTTTAGAGTATATCCAAAATCATTAAGGAGTGAGGATTAGTTGCGATCCAGCCCCGTGTTTCCATTAATCTAGAAGTACTCCTGTGGGGAACTTTTGACCTGGTAAACAAAAGTTGTAACACTACCTTTATCTTAAAGGTAGGAAGGTGGGATACAATTGCACGATCATTGATTTGTATGACCGTTCGGTTGTTGCAACGGTTAATAGTGCGCATATAACCACCGAATTGGCTTAGTGTTCCTGCTCATTGTCGTCAAAAAAAATAAAGAGAGTAGTGATTTTTATGGACCATATTGGGAAAAATATTTCGACTTTTATTAGCGAATTTTCAAACTATAGATTGACTGCCGACAGGTACCCAACTTCCATGCATGTTTTGATTGATAAGGCCGTTGAGTTAAAAAGAAGTGGCGACTACAGGAAATCTGCGGATATTTACATCAAACTTACGCGGGATTCTAAAACTGTTTATTCTGGCATTATTATGTACCTTTATAAGGTAGTGGCAAGCGCGGGGTATCTTGCCGAAGCGTTGAGGCTTCTTGAAACCGGTAAATTGATATACGACTATGATCCGTCACCATTTCATTCAATCGCCGGGATACCTTCCAATTTCGACGTGCATATACATCAGCTCCTTAGCGCATGCCAATCAGAACCGAAATTGCAGGTGTATCTAAAGTCAATTTCGGGTAATCCCAGATTCGAAATTGAACGAGAATACGAGCAGATGTTAGAGGAATTAGTCGATTACATGGAGGTCGCCAAGCATTTTCCGAGATAATATAACCGTTATTTGAGTAAGGAAAATAACTCTTACTTTATTGCCTAAAACTCTTCGCAGTTTCGGCTGTCGGCCTCAAAAACTATGCAACGCCTAAAAAATGGAAAACCAGGTGGTGGATAGCGATAGTTTACCGTACAATAACGGGTCGGGCAATAATATGATGAAATCAAATTTTTCTTCCAAACCGATTTGGCTCTCACAGAATCAATCGCTGCTCAGGACTTCTCTTTGAGTCGCCCCGAAAAGGGTCTGCCCCCCATTTTGTGGAAACTGTCGATTCTCATGGGCTTACCGATGGTCTCAGAAAACTAGCGGTTGGCCCTTTTTCGTGTTACTATAATGAGACAGTGCTTCGTTGAAGTAGAGGAGAGGTGGCAAGGCAGTGAATCGGTTTTTACCTTTAAATCATGCTGACATGACCGAGCGTTCCTGGGATTATGTGGATTTCGCCCTGATCACCGGGGATGCTTACGTCGACCACCCATCCTTTGGAGCAGCCATTATCAGCAGATTGTTAGAGCACCATGGATATAGAGTTGGCATAATATCTCAACCTGACTGGAGAGATATCAACTCTTTTCGTGTTTTAGGACGGCCTCGGCTTGGTTTTATGATTACCGCTGGAAACATAGACTCCATGGTTAACCACTATACTGTGGCAAAAAAGCGGCGTTCCACCGACGCTTATTCGCCCGGTGGGCATAGAGGTCTTCGGCCTGATCGGGCTAGCATTGTTTACGCTAACCGTGCCCGCGAGGCGTATGGCGATGTTCCTATCATTTTAGGGGGTATTGAAGCTAGCTTGCGCAGATTAGCTCATTATGACTATTGGGAGGATGGCATCAGGCGTTCCATTTTACTCGACTCCAAGGCGGATTTACTTCTTTATGGTATGGCCGAACCGGCCCTCATCGAAGTGGCAAAACGTTTGGAACAAGGGATAGCAATTCAGAAAATCACAAATGTACCTGGTACGGTGGTTCGGATATTTGCTCTTCCAGAGAAGCAGATCCTAGGATTGCCCGTTTTGAAGATGTCAAGCGATGGCCACAGGTGATTAATGGTGCATACAGCGTTAGCCTGGCCTTGAAAGTCTTTGAACGCTTTTTTATGGACGGTGTAGGTAAAGAACGGATGGGATTGGCATAGTTGGTAACAAAGAATTAATACTAGAGATACACACTCAATTCTTGTTTTGTGGATTGATACTTGATTCTACTTGCATGGTGTAACAGTAACAACGAGAGTTTCAAGGATATATTATTACTTTGATTCCATGGGATTGTGAAGGTCATTTTAATAGGAATTGTAGATCGCTTTTTAGTCTAGACTGGCGGAAAAACTCGTTATACACTGACTGCAAAAAACTGCTTGGTTGTAGGATGTCTCGTAAAGCCTTTACCCAATGGTTCTTAAGTTTTATCACTCGCTGAAGAATTCTAAGACTGTAGTGAGAAAAAC
>JAAZLB010000244.1 GCA_012799535.1 Bacillota bacterium
CAACTGCGCCCCTGGGTGACCAATCCTTCCTTATCAACCCAAAGATTAGCTCTTTCACCTGATGACTGGTTAGAAATTGTCATATCTAATTCAGGGGTGGCTCTAGCCGCCCACGCCTTTACGCCACACAAAGGCGTTTATGGAAACTGTGTACGACGACTTAGGGAAATGTTTATGAAACCGGAAAAAATCTCAGGACTAGAATTGGGGCTTAGTGCCAATACCGAACTGGCATTAAGCATTAAAGACACCCATGCTTACGCCTATTTAGCTAACTCCGATGCCCATTCGTTGCAAACTTTAGGCCGTGAATTTACCGTTTATGACCTACCAAAGTTAGATTTTACTGAATGGAAAAAGGCTTTGGAGGTGACCAGTGGGAGAATTGTAGCCACCCATGGTTTAGAGCCCCAGTTAGGAAAGTACTATCGAAGTTTTTGCCCACACTGTCTACACCTCGCGGATCAGTCCAGGGCAGTTTTTGTTTGCCCTTACTGTGAACAAACTATGATTCCTGGGGTTTGGGATCGAATCAAAGAAATCGCAGACTGGCCCGGATTCACCCAGATCCGACCACCTTATCAAGCCCATGTTCCCCTAGCTATGTTAGTTGGTATTGGACCAAAAACCTATGGGCGGATGATCCAAGAACTAGGCACAGAAATTGATATTTTGTATAATGTATCCCTAGAGTCAATTGAAAGACTTGTAGGTGCCTCCATCGCTAAACAAATTGAGCTGGTTCGTAGTGGAACTTTACCGATCGAGCCAGGGGGAGGAGGAAATTATGGGCGGGTAGCGAAAAGTTTGGAGAGGTGACAGGATGACCAGATTAATTTTAGTACGCCATGGAGAGACGGTTTGGAACCAAGAACGACGCTATCAAGGCCAACAAGACAGTCCCTTATCCCCATTAGGTATTCGTCAAGCCCAAGAAACGGGTAAATTTCTAGCCAGAGAGAAAATCGCGGCAGTTTATAGTAGTGATTTGCAAAGGGCGTGGACCACCGCGCAAAGTATCGCTAAACATCATGGATTAACCCCCCTAGCTGATCCGCGCTTGAGAGAAATGTCCTTTGGGGTGTGGGAGGGACTAACACGGGATGAAATCATGATAGAATATCCTGATCTGTTCTATGCCCGCTATCAAGACAGTTTGACCACGAGGATTCCCAATGGAGAGCTACCACCTGAAGTTGTCCTACGTTTTCAGGACTTTCTAGATGATTGTCTACCTAACCATGAAGATGAGACCATTGTCATTGTCTCCCACGGTGGGAGTCTAAGATTAATCATCGCCAATCTCTTGCATATTCCTTTAGAAAAATCCTATTGCATTCATTTGGGTAACGCAGGGATTTCTGAACTTTTATACACAAGAAACGGGCTCCAATGCTCTTGGGAAGTCCTAACTCTTAACTCCCGAGGTCATCTTTCCTAACATATTCCACCTGCTCCCAGCATAATCTTAGGTAATGCTGTGGCGAAGAGGTGGTCTGTATGTTCTTAGCCGGTGCCCTTGGTGAATTAATTTGGAAATATTTTTATCGACACTTACCCTTGTACTTGGCCCTAATTTTGCTTTTTGCCACTGGTCTAGGCTTTGGAGCGGTGGCTACTCAGAAGCTTTCTCCAGTGCAACGGGCGGATCTAACCAATTACTTAGCAGATGTCTACGCGTCCATCGCCCAAAATAGAGGGATACACACCTCCAAAGGTGAAGTTTTTTACCAAAGTTTAGTGGACAATGTGGTGAAAACCACTGGTTTGCTCTTTATCTTAGGCCTTACAGTCATTGGAGCACCTGTAATTTTAGGGGTCGTTTTTGTCCGTGGTTTTGTCCTTGGCTTTACTGTGGGTTTTTTAGTACAAGAGACCATGGTCAATGGTCTCATCCTTTCTACAACATCAATTTTACCCCATAATCTTTTGGTTGTGCCAGCAATTCTAGTTAGTGCCGCGGCCGCTCTTTCCTTTGCAGCCACGGCCTTGAAAACTCTCTTGGGTTTTTCTAAAGAAGGTATCTACGCCCAGTTTGCCAGTACCGCTTTTTTGTCCTTATGCAGTTGCCTTTTGCTAATTCTTGCAGCCTTAGTAGAGACCTATTTAACTCCAATTTTTATCCAATTAACTAGTAGCTTTATGATTTGAAGGGAGGGAGCCCATGGCAGCTTCCCAATACTTAGATGAATTTCTCGCCTATCTTCAGGTAGAGAAAGGACTAGCACCAAATAGTGTACAGGCTTATGCTAGTGATTTACGGCAATTTCGGACCTTCTTAAGAAAGCAACAATTAGAGTGGACTGAGGTGGAATCCCAACATATTGTCTTTTATATTAGGGACTTAGAACAGGATAATCTGGCACCTCGAACTAGAGCACGCAAGCTAGCTTCCTTACGTAGTTTTTATGATTATCTAGTTGAAGAACAGCACCTTACTGACAATCCTTGCGCCTATTTACCCTCACCAAAGCTTCCCCAAAATTTACCCCAGATCTTGAC
>JAAZLB010000245.1 GCA_012799535.1 Bacillota bacterium
ATCGTTTTTCCGACTTGTTATCAAGCCTTTCAGGCTTCTTTTGACCCCGTAAGACCCCAGCATAGTACAAACCTGCATCAGCAAGATAACGGCTCACATTGCCCCCGTACAGCTCCCTGGCGGCGTCCTCAATGAGCTGATACATCCCTTCTTCGATAGTGATATTTAGTCGCTTAGAGGCCATATCGGATCAATTTCCCCTTCCCAATCTTTAGTCATTACCCTTTGTTTCACTCCAAGGCGCCCCTGTAAATCCGTTACAACCTCACATAAAGTGGTTATTTGATTGAGCAACAGGCCGGTAGCTGACATATCCATAACGGAACATTACTCAGAGAATGCGCCCCGAAGATGTCCTTCCAATTGATATCTGCAAAACCCAGCGCACTCTTTTCTCATGATGGTACAAAGTCCCTTCGCCATCTGCGCGCCTTTTTACCACTAAAAAACCCCTCTCCCAACCGCAACTGTTGCAGTCAGTGCAGTTAATTGCAGTCAAAGAGGTTCTTGCTCTTTGCTTTTGTACTCTCAGGAATAAAAATGGGGTGAGTGATGGGAAATTAGTACTTTCTATTTCTTGATGTTGTAATCCTTTCTAATTCAGTCGCTGTCATTGTCTATCCATATTTCTCTCTCAAGTTTGAGTTCACCGTTTCTCCAATTACGAACAGGATGATAGGGAATGGTCAAAGCTGCCCAAGTAAATTTACGTCAATGCTAACAAAGAGCCGAGGTTGCTACGCCTCACCCCACTCACAACTCTACTCTATTGGCAACCTCACTGTTCGTTGCTCTTAGCTTCCTATCAGAAACGGAGACCCTCCTCATCTTAGATGGCACATAAAGGGAGAATGGGTATTTGTGTTAACGATGGCCCTAGTTTCAACCCCATCGATGAAGCTAGAGACAATACATTAGAACAGAACGTGTTGGGATTATTTCGGTAACCTTTCCCATAGCTTTGTCTTCTTAATATATTCCATTGTTCTCTTATCATGGGCAGACAGTATCTCGTTTTCTCGCGCTGTGAGCTCTTCGCCATCCTTCTTCTTTTGCTGTAAGGCGATAATCTCATCGAAATTCGGCTCGCCCTTTATCCATCGTATCAGTTTCTTTACATAGGCTTTGGCTTGATTTACCAACCCAAGCAACTTTAGACCACACGGTTTGAGCAGAACAGTTGCAATTGTCAGGATAATGCCGCTCACTACACTTATCAGGATGGTATCCCCTGCCGACAAGTTGTGTTTGTTTAGAAAATTCATAACATCGGAAAGGTCACCGCCCATTAACCATCACTCCTCATCCGGTTCGATTCACCCCTCAATTGCCGACTCGTATATTAAGCTATGTCAATGAGACTGCACCGCCACAGGATTGTCCTTCGTATCACCTACAAAAGTTGATGCCAATGACCAATTGTCGTCTTTAAGATTCCAGATAGCCCCTAAATGCCATTTGTGCGGGGCAGATGCCGTGATGCCAAAAGATAGTATATCTTCGGCTCGCAAACCAGACCGGATAGGGACAGCTAACCTTACGAGTGTCGCCCTTGGGTCAAGTACCGGAAAAGAAAGAACCCCTTCCCGTTCCTCTGGGTTTAGCTTTCCTCCCCCAATGGCACCATCAAGGTTACCGGATGCAAACAGGGCCCAATATTCGTTTCCTAGATTGTCCCGTAGCACGGCTTCAAAACTAGGCTCAAGATAGTAGGCCTCTTTCGTCCATGGTGCTCTGACAGACAAATTTATGGACGTAGTCTCCGATGTGGTAGTTAATTCAGCCCGTTGAACAGTCACGTGCACACGGCCACCACAACCCGCATTAAGCAACGCAAGGGCAGCTATCAGAACAAGCGCAAATAGTACTCGTGGGATAATCTTCACCGTTTCCGCCCTCCTACCGAATCAACAAATCTCACGGCAGATTCGTTTTTCGTTCATTTTAGCGCAAAACAAGGCTTCTCCCATAGGTGCTCGGTATGTACTACTCGGCCAGATGGCAATTTCCTGTTACACGCACCTTAGCCCTACCTAAGGTCTCTGGGGTAATATTGGGCTTTTCGGGAGTTGTCAACGACCACCATTTGTATGTTGCATTCGGGATTAGGGTGGCGTCTAGTAGATTCTGTATTGTGGTTGTTAGAAATCTACCGCTCTCATCAAAGAATAGCATTTGGAATCGGATGTCCTCTCTCAAATAGATATTGTCACTATCATTCGTTACACTGGCATAGACAGTACATTCCCCACGCCAACGCCTGTCCAAGCGTATGTCATGGATTTGCACCTTAGGCTTTTCGGATTCAACAAACCCATCATACATAGTACGTCACTCAGACTAATTGAGTTAATGATACTACGTTTGTGCCAACGCTACGCGTTTCGAAACTGGCATATTCAGCATACATCTCTCCGGGATATATTGGGCCAGAGTAGCCTATGTGTCCCCCGTACGAAGACCGAAGTGTTACGCCATCCTCAGTTAGATACTCAAACCTAACTATTCCATTTTGAACTGGTTTATCTCTGTTGTTTTGCATGACGACAATCACTATTAGGTTTCCGTGCGCATCAAGGAACGTCTGTGTTTCCTTGACATCTAGCTGATTACTAATGATTTCAACTGGTAGATTAACATGCTGGACGTTTAGTTGCTCGACTGGCTTTACCTTTTCTGGGTAGGCAGTAAGTGTTTCATCCAATCCTAGAGTGAAATTGATATTTATCGGTAAACCTTCAACGAGCCGCCTCGGTAGAAGAAACATGAGCTTGTAGTTATGGTTGGGCAGGATATCTAGGAAGTAATAGGCTCCTCGTGGCTCAGGCACTACACCATACTTGCGCTCCCAACCCTTTAGCTCATCAGCCCTAAAAACACTATTCCCTGTAGAAATAGTGCCCATAGCTAACCCTGAGTCCAGTGCCTTGTTGATGCGAACGCTTGTGGTAACTGGTAAGATGTGAGCTATAACCGTAAGCGGCGGGGTAGGTAACATAAAAGCAATACAGTCACCTCTCTCTTAGGTGTATTCATTGACTGTCCCTGTATGCATCAACATACCATTCGCTTATTAACCACTTGCCACTACTTTTCACCAAAGTGAATGCCCAGGTGTCTGCCTGACTCTCACCCTCGGACAAGATATCCATAATAACTATAATATTGCTACCGACAGTTGCGGGTTTAAGGGGTCCGAAAGTTGGTGGAACCCAATCCTCGGGAAATGCCCCAGATTCATCGAACATAACCTGAAACCCTGTAACAAACTCCTCGCGAGTATATTGTTCACTTATGCTCTCTCCCATTACATCTCTTCCTG
>JAAZLB010000246.1 GCA_012799535.1 Bacillota bacterium
CTACCAAGATCATCCTTGATGGTGAACTTTTGCAGGAGGTAATGATTCGCGAACCTATCCTAGAAGGGAAGGCGCAAATCACCGGAAACTTCACCATGGAAGAAGCTCGCCATATGGTGGTTTTGCTCCAAGAAGGGTCTTTACCAGTACCTATGAAGATTATGGAGATTCGTAATGTAGGACCCACCCTGGGGCAAGACTCCATCCAACGTAGTTTTAGAGCTGGAATCGTAGGAGTACTTTTGGTTTTACTATATATGCTCGCCTATTACAAGTTACCTGGTTTCGTAGCAGACTTGGCTCTTTTGGTTTATCTTGTGATTTTACTCGGTGTCTTATCTGCTATTAACGCAGTTCTCACCTTACCAGGAATTGCAGGTATTATTCTTTCAATCGGTATGGCGGTGGACGCGAACGTTTTGATTTATGAGCGGATTAGAGAGGAACTAGGGGAAGGTAAGCGCTTAACCTCTGCAATTGAAGTGGGGTTTGATCGGGCTTTTAAAACCATTTTAGACTCAAATATTACCACTTTGATTACAGCTGTAGTCCTTTTCTATGTAGGTAGTGGTTCTGTGCGTGGTTTTGCGGTTACTCTCGGAGTTGGTATTTTGACCAGTATGTTTACGGCAGTGGTAGTCACAAAAGCGATTCTAAACATCATGGTCGAAAGTAAACCTGAACTAATGGCCAAGCATTTTAGCATGGGGGGGTTGAGAAGATCATGAACTTTCTCCGTTATAGGAAATCCGCTTTTATCTTTTCAGGAATTTTAGTTCTGCTCTCCATTTTTGCCCTCTTTGTGCCCGGTCTCAATCTCGGCGTGGATTTCACTGGTGGAACCATTCTTGAAAGACAGGTTAGCACTAATGTGAGCACAAGCGGAGTACGTAAAATCCTAGATGAGGCCGTTCCCGATGTTGATCTTTCCGGTGCAGTTGTGCAACGTTTGGACGAACCGAATCAATTCATGATCCGCACTAAGGAACTGGATAACTCAGACATTCTCCGTATTGACCAAGCCTTTAATCGTGAGTTTGGTGGATTGATCGAACTCCGTACCGATGTGGTTGGTCCTGTTGTAGGTAAAGAATTGGTACAAAAGGCTTTGCTTGCGGTGATTATCTCTTCGATCGGTATTTTAGCCTATATTACTATTCGTTTTGAATATCGTTTTGCGACTGTAGCGGTACTGTGTTTACTCCATGACATGTTGATTGTCTTAGGCTTTTTTGCCCTTACTGGTCGAGAAGTGAACAGCCCCTTTGTGGCAGCGATTTTAACAGTGCTGGGATATTCCATCAATGACACGATTGTGATTTTCGATCGCATCCGGGAGAATTTACGTCTTGGAAAGAAAGAAGACACTGCAGATCTGGTGAACAGAAGCTTGAACCAAAGTCTTAGCCGGACCATAAACACGAGCATTACTACTTTTGTAGTAGTGTTTATGTTAGTCCTCTTTGGCGGTTCCGCCATTCAAGACTTTGCCATGGCGTTGTTAGTAGGAATTGTTTTTGGAACTTATTCCTCACTACTTCTAGCTGGCTCCCTTTGGTTGGAGTGGACTGAGCGGGTCAAGAACTAATCAAGTGAATTAAAAAACTGGCGGTGGAGAAGTGAAGTACACTTCGATATCGCCAGTTTTCTTTTTCTTTTATTCTGCATCTTCTTGATAGTATTTAGGTTTAGGTACGAAGATATAGGGAATATTGCGGTAAAGCTGTTTGAAATCCAAACCATAGCCTACTAAAAACTCGTTAGGCACCTCGAAGCCCACATAGTCTACGGGAATTTCGACCTTACGGTTAGATGGCTTGTTTAAAAGGGTACAAATCTTTAGAGAAGCGGGGTTACGACTATGGAGGTTTTTCAAAAGATAACTTAAGGTAAGTCCCGTATCAATTATATCCTCCACAATAATCACATGTTTTCCTTCAATGCTCTCTTCTAAGTCCTTAGTAATTCTCACGATCCCAGAAGATTGGGTGGCATCACCATAACTAGAAACGGACATGAAATCGTAAGTAACAGGCGAGGTAATATGTTTGGCCAGATCACAAAGGAACATTAAACCACCCTTAAGGATGCAGATTAACTGAATGGTTTCTCCCTCATAATCCTTGGAAATAGCCGCACCTAGTTCTTGGACTCGTTCTTGAATTTGTTCTTCACTGATAATAATATGTTCAACAATATCCACGGCCGTCACTCCCATACGTTTTTCTAAATGATACTACTGCTCTAAGGAAAGGTCAAGGGGCAGGTATTCGCCTTTAGGCGTAGAATCATCAGTGAATGGGGGCGTAACTATGGGAAGTAAACGATGGATTTTATCAGAACAAAAACCAGATCTAGCTAAGAACTTAGCTACTGCTCTAGGAGTCAATCCTTTGGTAGCCCAAATCCTAATTAACAGGGGCATTACCACTCCGGAGCAAGGTCGCTGTTTTCTTGAATGTGATCTGAATAATACCCCAGATCCTTTTTTAATGTTAGGGATGAAGCAAGCGGTAAATCGCATTAAGCTGGCGTTAGAACGGGGCGAGCGGATCGTTATTTATGGTGATTATGATGCAGATGGGCAAACAGCCACGGCCCTTTTAGTACGGGCTTTGCGAAGATTGGCCCAAACCACCGATCAGATCGCCTATTATCTACCTGATCGTCTAGATGAGGGCTATGGTCTACATGCTGATGCCCTAACTAAGCTAGCCCAGGATTTTTCCCTTTTGATTTCTGTAGATTGTGGAATTTCCGCTGTAGAAGAGGTGGCTTTAGCTCAAGAGCTTGGTTTAGATATAATTATTACAGACCATCATGAACCGGGACCTATCCTTCCTCCTGCTACGGCTATTCTCAATCCCAAACAAAAAGGGTGTAGTTACCCAACTAAGGAATTAGCTGGTGTAGGAGTGGCTTTGAAACTTGTTCAAGGTTTGGGTGTCCAGGATTGGCCAGAGTATTTGGATTTGGTCACCTTAGGTACTGTGGCAGATTTGGTACCCCTTAGGGGGGAAAACCGTACTTGGGTGAAACAGGGATTACGGCACATGGAGAAGACCAAAAATCTTGGAATACAAGCTCTTTTAGAAGTTTCTGAAGTGGAGAGTCCTTCTGCCCAGGATGTGGGTTTTCGTCTAGGACCCCGCTTGAATGCGGTAGGACGCTTGGGGGATCCCACTAGGGGGGTACGTCTCCTGATCACAGAGGATCAAGTGGAGGCCCGAGAATTGGCTCTAGAATTACATGAAGAAAATAGCATGCGCCAGGATTTGGAGGCTAGGGTTTTAGCCGAAGCGGTGCTCACTGTAGAAAAATATGGACTCCATCAACGGAGTGCTTTGGTGGTCTGGGGAGAGGGTTGGCATCAAGGAGTAGTGGGGATTGTCGCTTCGCGCTTGGTTGAGCGTTATTATTTACCCACTGTGGTAATAAGTGTTCGAGAAGGGCAGGGTACTGCTTCAGCTCGCAGTATTGTAGGCTTGGACCTTTATCAAACCCTTACTTCTTGTGAAGCTCTTTTAACGAAATATGGAGGCCATACTATGGCTGCTGGCTTAAGCCTACCTGAGGAAAACTTCTATGCTTTTCAACAACTGTTTGAAAGTCTCTGTTCCCAAACCCTGCAGGCAGATGATTATATCCCTCAACTCCAGATTGACGCAGTGGCCACTATGGACCAGATTACCCCAGAATTAATTGGGGAGTTAGCCTCGTTAGAGCCCCACGGAATTGCTAATCCAGGACCAACTTTTCAAGCCCAAGTTGCAGTGTTACGCACTAGGGTTATTGGCCAGGAAAACCGCCATATGCAACTTACAGTACAAGATTCCACCGCTACTGAAGTTCCTTGCATTGCCTTTGGTTTCGGTTCCCAACAAAAGGAGATTGAGAAACTAGCGGAAAACGTGGAATTAGCCTTTGTTCCCCGCTTTAATGAGTGGAATGGCGAGAAAACTATTCAGCTACATGTGCAAGCCTGGCAGAAAGGGCCAGCTGTAGGTGGTTATGTGGAACAGTGGATGGGCAGCTATCCTTGGCAGCTTTCTGCCCCTTATTACCTTAGTCCCGCCTTACAAAAAGAAGTGATGGTGCAAGAACCACCGGTCTATTGTCCAGTGGATCTGCGGGGAAGTTGGAATAAGATGGAGGCTTTGCAAGCACGAAGTTCACCGAGACAGCGTACCTTAATTTTAGTAAATACACCAAAAGAAGCGTTAGAACTATGTCGCAGCCTACGGATCTTTATTCCTGGTGGGCGAGAGTTCATTGGATTTGAACATGAATGGCTCGGGCAAAAAGAACGGGAAGAGTTGGAGCAGTCTCCACCAAACTGGCTCGTCTCTACAGGATATGGTCTTAAAGGAAGTTGGCCTTCGGTGTGGCTGTGGCATCCACCTCTAAGCCCAGAGAATTATCTAGTCTGGACTAATCTAGTGGAAAAGCAAGGTGAACTCGTTGGGGTGTATGGACCTAGGGATGTGGGGACTAGACAAACTTATCTCCAACACGTTTGTCCTAATCGTCAGACCCTAGCTCAAGTTTACGCTCGCTTGAGACAACCCACAGGAGAAACAGATTTGGCTTGGGCCCAGGAACAGTTGGAAACCATGGGGCTTTTAGGAGCAATGCCTGTAGCCATGAAAATCTTTCAAGAACTAGGACTTTGGGAAATTCAAGGGAAGAAAATCATCTACCAGCCTGCACCAGCCCAAAAACTAGACTTGAATCAAACAGTTTTGTATAATAAAGTCACATTGATGCGCAAGCAATCGCAAGACTATCTGAAGCGTAGTTTGGAAAGGGGATTTTTCCAGGATGGACTTAAAAGAGAAAATTAGAGTAGTACCAGATTTTCCGAAACCGGGGATTAGTTTCAAAGACATTACCACCCTCTTAAAGGATGGAGAAGCGCTCCAGGAAACAGTTAAACTCATGGCGAACTATTTCAAGGATCATGACGTAGAAATGATTGTGGGTGTGGAATCCCGTGGCTTTATTCTAGGGGCTCCCTTAGCCTATGAAATGGGTTTAGGTTTTACCTTAATTAGAAAACCGAAAAAGCTCCCTGGCCAGGTCTTGGCTGTGGAATATGATTTGGAATATGGTACAGATAGTCTTGAAATTCACACCGATGCGTTTGCCCCAGGCACCAGAGTATTAGTAGTTGATGATCTATTGGCAACTGGAGGAACAATTTGGGCAGCCACTGAGTTAATCAGGAAATTAGGCGGTGAAATTGCCGGTTTAGCTTTTCTCATTGAATTAGCCTATTTGGATGGGCGTCAAAGGCTTGACGATTATGACATCTTTTCTGTCGTAAGATACGATGAATAACAACTAGGGAAGGGGGGTCTTTATGGATCTGCAATATTTATTAGATCGCATTTTAGCATATTATCCAGCTGCTAATCTGGAAGTTATAACCAAAGCTTACCACTTTTCTCAGCGTGCCCATGAAGGTCAATTGCGTGAATCTGGGGCCCCCTATTTTGAGCATCCCTACGAAGTGGCTTTGATTTTAGCAGACCTAGAATTAGA
>JAAZLB010000247.1 GCA_012799535.1 Bacillota bacterium
ACTATACAAGCTCTCACCTCTCCACCCCTTGTACCGAGGTAGTTAGTTCAACTTTAACAACCCAAGCTGGCAAAGTAATTCCCCATTCCCTACTCCGTCCCGCTAACACCACCCCACTTTGTACCGACCTTTTCTCACCTAAGTTACCTTGATTATCGTAGAGTAACAACTCCCCTTGCCACAGACCATGGCGGGAGCCATCATTTACAATGGTCAATTCCAGATTCTGCTCCCTGTGTTCCCAAGCACTAACTCTCATCTCTTCCTGTAAGCCTTGGGTCGACAAAAGCAAGAGGACTGCAAAACGGGTGTGAAGAGCTGATTGTTCTGGTTTTACAAATAACACAGCATAGAAACTCGTAAAATCGTCCTGGAGGACCTCAATCTCTAGCACAGACTTACCCTGGGGTGCGAGAGATAACTGTTCCTGGCCCAAACTTAGAACTTTGCCCGCCCGTTGAATCGAGTGGGGGTCTTCTAAAAAGTACACACTCCCATCCTCATTCTGATCAAAAAGGGCTAAAGATAAGTGGATATCTAAGGGTGTAGTACCGTCCTGTTCACACCACACCTGAAAGGTATCACCCTTTTTCACATTAGTAGCTTCAACGATCACCGGGGAAACAGATACCTTGGCTAGCCCTTGACCTGAAGTTAGAAACAAAACTAAAGAGACTGTAACTAGAATCCTCATAGGGATGGCACCACCGTAAATTCCACTTGTAAAGAATAATTGCCTGGAACGTCTGAGTAACTTCCACGA
Organism: Bacillota bacterium; assembly: GCA_012799535.1. GTDB lineage: Bacteria > Bacillota > Limnochordia > Darwinibacteriales > Darwinibacteriaceae > UBA4996. The sequence goes on from JAAZLB010000247.1 coordinate 764, forward strand.
AAGCGGAAAGGAATATTCACCTCACGACCGCTTTCACCTGTGGGAGGTTGTGAAGAGCGCAACGTACGACTTCCTACTCCAAATTCATACCAATCACCGTTCTCCCCTTCCACCTCTAAAGTACCATAGAGGCCCTCCTCAACCCCCTCACCTACTACCCGAACAGATAGATTCCAGCGCACATTAGACCAGACCCGAATAGTTAGCTCTTGCTGACTAATTTGGCCCGGTGCTACCGGTGGAAAAACCAGCTGTTCCGGGCCGGAAATGGTAAAGCCCGGAATAACTTCTAGTTGAAAGGTAATTAAACCTGAAGCTAGGGTAAGACCTGTGGAGAGTAAAATTACCACAAGACTACCCAACAATAGCCAGTGCCAACGCTTAACCATTAGACATCCTCCTAGTGAAGCTAGACCCTAGACTAATTATACTTATTTTCAACCTTTAAGTCAATTGCATATTTTCTGAATATTACCCTTAAATTTAAAGGGGCAAAATGCCCCTAAACTTAGCGTTGAAGTTGTTGGACCTTGTCCAGCTTTTCCCAGGGTAAGTCTAGATCAGTACGACCGAAATGGCCATAAGCTGCAACCTGCCGATACAAGGGCCGTTGTAAACCTAGTTCTCGAATAATGGCCCCGGGACGTAAATCAAAGGTTTCCCGGACTAATTGTTCGATTTCTTCTTCAGGAATAATCCCGGTACCGAAGGTGTTTACATAAAGGGAAATAGGATGAGCTACCCCGATGGCATAAGCCACTTGCACCTCTACCCGCTTCGCCAATCCGGCTGCTACAATGTTTTTAGCCACATAACGGGCCGCGTACGAGCCAGAGCGATCCACTTTGGAGGGATCCTTGCCAGAAAAGGCGCCACCACCATGACGACCAAAACCACCATAACTATCTACAATAATCTTGCGACCCGTTAAACCAGCATCACCTAGGGGACCTCCCACTACAAAACGACCAGTGGGATTCACTAAAACCTTAGTCTGATCCTGCCACAGTTCTTCTGGAATAATAGGTTTAATCACCTGTTCGAGCATGTCCCCGTAAATGGTAGCCTGCTCCACTTCAGGATGGTGTTGGGTAGAAAGAACAATAGTATCTACTGCAATAGGTCGATTTTCTTCATTGTAAACAATAGATACTTGAGTTTTTCCATCTGGCCTTAAATAGGGAATCTGCCCACTTTTGCGCACATCAGCCAACTGTTTCGCGAGCTTGTGAGCTAAAGCGATGGGCATAGGCATTAGTTCTGGAGTTTCGTCTGTGGCATAACCAAACATGAGGCCTTGATCCCCTGCCCCCATTTGGGAGTCTAGATCACCGTCTCCAGAACGTTGCTCTAAAGCTGAATTCACCCCCAGGGCAATATCTGGTGATTGTTCTTCGATCGAGGTTAGCACAGCACAGGTATCCGCATCAAAACCATACTTAGCCCGATCATATCCAATATCCCGAATTACTTCCCGGACCACATGGGGGATCTCCACATAGCAATTCGTACTAATTTCACCCATTACCAAAACTAAACCGGTGGAAATGGCCGTTTCACAAGCAACCCGAGCGGTGGGATCCTTTGTTAGAATCTCATCTAAGATTGCATCGGAAATTTGATCACAAACCTTGTCTGGATGCCCCTCTGTCACCGACTCAGATGTAAATAAATACTTTCTACCTGCCATAATGATCACCTTTTTCTGCAAAATAAAACCTCCCTCAACCGAGGGAGGAACGATCCAAAGAGAGTGGTTGAAGCTCTCATCTGTCAAACCCTCCACTGGGCTTGCAGGAATTAGCACCTTGCATTTCTGCTGGTTGCCGGGCTTCATTGGGCCAGTCCCTCCACCACTCTTGATGAGCATATTCATTGTTG
>JAAZLB010000248.1 GCA_012799535.1 Bacillota bacterium
CCCCGTTCATGACTATCTTTCGGCTTATAATTCTCCGATGCGTGACTATGAAAGACTAACACTTTCGGTGTAGGATCAATCGCTTCCCCTTTAGGCGGTTGAGGTTCGTCAGTTCGCACAGTTGGAGGAAGGGGTGCTTGTTCCTCATCTCCAGGCATAAACCCAAAGAACCTCGCCCCCACCACTGCCACCACAATCAAGGTTACTACAATAAACAGGAGACCCGGCCCATTCTTTTCATTTCTACCCATTCTTGCCATTACTATTCCTCCTTCCACAGACAATATATGCGGAAGGATCCGGGGTTTATTCCCGAGGATTTAATAGCTTGGCAAGAAGGTTGTTTAACTGTTCAGGGGTAAAATTATATTTCTCATTGCAGAAATGGCAAACTGTCTCTATAACTTCGTTTGCAGTAACCAGTTCTTCCAATTCTTCTGGGCCAAGAGTAATTAGGGCTTGTTCAAAGCGCTCCCAAGAACAATCACAATGAAAACGTACTTCTTGATGACCAACAAAATGTACGCCTAATTCCCCAAAAGCTGATTCCACTATTTCTTCAGGTGTTTGTTCCCCGGCAAATAGTGAACTGACAGGGGGCAACTTTTCCAAGGACACTTCTAGTTTAGTGATAAACTCTTCATCATGAATGGCATCGGGAAGTAGCTGAATAATGATACCCCCGCTTCCTAAGGGAACACCATCTACACCTACCAAGACCCCGAGGATCACAGCGGAAGGTGTTTGTTCTGAATGGGTAAAGTAATAGGCGAAATCCTCTGCTATTTCACCCGTTTGCAACGGTACTGTGCCCTGATAGGCTTCTTTGAGACCTAAGTCTCTGATTACATGCAAATAACCTTCACCTACTGCAGCACCTACAGCTAGTTTACCCTGAGCACTCAAGGGTAAATCCACATGGGGATTCCCCACATAACCCTTGACGGTTCCTTGGGAAGTTACAGAGACTACAATCCCTTGCAAAGGTCCATCTCCTTTAATCTGCAAAGTAATTGTCTCTTCGCCCTTTACCATGGCGCCAATTACTAAACCAATGGTTAGAGTTCTTCCCAGAGCCGCAGTGGCTACTGGACTTGTATGGTGATTATGCTGTGCTTGTCTTACCACCTCTGTGGTGCGTAAGGCGAAAAGCCGAGCTTGATTTTCCCCAAGCATGGCCCTTACTAAATAATCCTGTTGCTGCAAGCTTTCTTCCTCCCATATCTACAATGTCAAGAATAATCTATAAAATACGTAGCCTAGACTGGCAAGAACCACCACAGCAATTAGCAAACTAAAGGCAAAATGTCGCCTTCTTTGAGCCTTAACCTGGGCCCTGCGTTCGCGCATGCTAGCCAATTCTTCTACTGTAGGCACCGCTCGGGCCTCAAAATCTAACAAAACTTGCTCCACATCTAGGCCTAGAGCCTTGGCGTAAGTGCGCAGAAAAGGCCGCACATAAGCCTCTCCAGGCAAATCTTCAAAATCGCCCGCTTCCATAGCTTTAAGAAAATGGGGCCTGATATTTGTCAGTTCCGCAAGATCTTCGATAGTGAGACCTTGCTCCTCCCGTGCCTCTTGCAACAGTGTCCCCAATCCTGTCACCTTCTTCACCTCTCTTCATAGATTGTGCTATCAACTAAGACTTCACGAGGTTTACTACCTTGGTGCGAACCAACTATTCCCCGTACTTCCATTACATCAATTAGGCGAGCCGCTCGACTATAACCGATGCGGAATCGTCGCTGCAACATGGAAATGGAAGCCTGTCCGTTCTCCACAACTAGGCGAATGGCATCTTCTAATAACTCATCGTCTTCATGTTCATCTTTATCAAACGCGAAATCAACGATTTCTTCTTGAACCGCTTCTTCGTAATTAGGTTCTCCCTGTTTTTTCCAGAAACTGACTAGAGACTCCACTTCCTTATCGGAAATCCAAGCCCCCTGGGCTCGAACGGGCTTAGAAGCACCAATAGGATAATAAAGCATATCCCCCTTACCAATAAGGCGTTCTGCTCCACCCATGTCCAAAATGGTCCGAGAATCCACTTGGCTAGAAACTGCAAACGAAATCCGGGAAGGCACGTTAGCCTTGATTAAACCGGTAATCACGTCTACAGAGGGTCTTTGGGTAGCAATAATCAAATACATCCCCGCAGCCCTAGCCATTTGGGCCAAGCGACAAATAGCGTCCTCCACCTCTGCAGCTGCTACCATCATCAGATCCGCTAATTCATCAACAATAATCACAATATAGGGCAATTCTTCTAGAGGCTCTTCCCCCGATTGTGATTCTTTAGCTAATTCTAGGTACATGTCAATATTACGTACGCCAGTATCTGCGAAGAGTTGATAACGCCTTTCCATTTCCACAACCGCCCAGCGTAAAGCGGTAGCGGCCTTTTTAGGATCCGTTACAACTGGAGAAATCAAATGGGGAATCCCATCATAACCTGATAATTCTACCCGTTTAGGGTCAACCATAAGTAGCTTAACCTCTTCAGGGTTGGCTCTAAACAGGATACTGGCAATCATAGCGTTCAAGCACACACTTTTGCCAGAGCCGGTGGATCCAGCCACTAAGACGTGTAACCATTTTTTCAAATCGGCAATAACAGGTTTTCCAGCAATATCCTTACCTAAGGCCAAGGCAACAGGGGACGGATGCTCTGCAAACTCTGGGCTTTCTAAGACATCTCGCAACAAGACAGGTTCTGTGCTCTTATTAGGAACCTCAATCCCTACGACTGGTTTACCTGGTACCGGTGCCTCAATCCGCACATCCACCGCTGCTAACGCTAATGCTAGATCATCTGCTAAGGCAGTAATTCTAGAGACTTTGATCCCAGGGGCAGGCTGCAATTCATAACGGGTGATCACAGGCCCTTGGGACACATTAACCACCTTAGCCTCAACCCCAAAGCTATCGAGAGTCTGCTCTAAGAGTTCTTTTTGCACCCCTTCGGTCCTTCTAGTCCTGCTACTTGATTTCTTCAAAAGATAAGTGGGGGGCAATTCGTACTGTCCAGGGGGGGAAGAACTTGGTAAATTCAACACTAAAGGTTCGTCCCTACTTTCCCCTTCTTTTTCCACCTTAGCTTCCCCTTTTGGGGCCTGTCTAGGCTTGGACTTGGGAGGTGATTGTACTTCGCTTTTTGATTGAATTAGCTCTGGCTCTACCTTGACTGGCTTGTCTCGTTTTTGGCGTTTTTCCAAACGTTTTAGTTTCCGTTCTTCCCTAAATTCCCGTAAGGCGTCTGTGCGCTTATGCCACCAGCCACTAATTCCTCCTGTAATGGCCCGGGCTAGACTACGAACTAATTCCGTAATAGAAATCTGAAAAAGAAAAATAATTCCAATTAAAACTGCAGTGATCACTAAAACATAAGAGCCTTCAATTCCAAAAGCAGAATAACAAAAAACCAAAAGTAGGGCTCCTAACACACCAGCCCCTTCACCCTTTTTTGCATAAGAGATCTCCTCTGCCAACTGTGGAGGAAACTGGTAGCCACGATGATAAAGCATGTGAAACACCAAGGTTATAGATAAAATTAGCAAGGTTAGGCCAAAAATCCTCCGTGGGGAAGGTGGCCA
>JAAZLB010000249.1 GCA_012799535.1 Bacillota bacterium
GCAGGGCGATAAATATCCGCTGCTACTAACAAAGGGCGATTTCCCTGGCTTTTGAGCATTCGAGCCAATTTCGCTCCTGTAGTAGTCTTACCTGCACCTTGTAAACCCACCATCATAATAATAGTGGGCGGCTTGGGAGACATGGTCAATTTGGCCTGCGTCCCACCCATTAACTCGGTTAGCTCTTCATTAACAATGCGAATGACTTGCTGTCCAGGAGTGAGACTGCTTAACACCTCATGACCTGTTGCCCTTTCTTTAACTTGGGCAATGAAGTCCCGAACTACCTTGTAGTTCACATCCGCTTCTAATAAAGCTAAGCGAATCTCCCTTAAAACCTCATCCACATCTTTTTCGCTCAGCCGCCCCTTTCCCCGAAGCTTACGCATGGTGTCTTGCAGGCGGGATGATAAATTTTGAAAGGCCATAAAAATCCCTCCTAACTAGTGGCTTGAGCTTGACGAATCTTTTCTTTCAATTGGGCAATAAGGTTTCGCTGTTCATCTTGATCAACCGGCAGTTGCTCTAAAAGGGATGTAAGCTCCCCATAAATCTCTTGCCGTTGGAGATGTTTTGTTACTAAACCTAGTTTGGATTCGAAGTCCTCCAAAATGGTGCTAGCCCGCTTCAAAAGATCGTAAACTGCTTGACGGGATATTTCTAGCTGCTCAGCTATTTCCCCTAAGGACAGATCCTCATGAAAGTACATCTGAAAGACATCCTGCTGACGCTCAGTCAATAAGGGACCATAAAAATCAAAGAGAAGGCTCATTCGGAGTGTTTTTTCCATCTTCATCTCCTGTTAAGCATAATCACTTGACACTACCTAAGTATAAACAGATTAAAAGCTGTTGTCAAGCGTTTTTATTCGTACCAAATAAGGCCGCAGCAAAGGTGTTAGGCTCGAAGTCTTGTAGGTCTTCGTACTGCTCCCCAACTCCCACGAGCTTCACTGCCAAATCTAATTCATTAGCCAAGGCCAAAACAATTCCACCTTTGGCGGTTCCATCCAATTTGGTTAAGGCAATGCCAGTTAAGGGAACCGCTTCTTTGAAGATTTTCCCTTGGGAAAGGGCATTTTGCCCAGTAGTAGCATCTACAACCAAGAGGATCTCGTCTAATTCCCGACCTAATTCTCGAGTAACCACACGATGAACCTTAGCCAACTCAGACATTAGATTAACCTTGGTTTGTAAACGCCCCGCTGTATCTAAAATTAAGACGTCGCTACCACGGGCTTTTGCAGCATTAACAGCGTCATAAGCTACCGCTGCCGGATCCGCCCCCTCCTGGTGAGCAATTACCTCTACTCCCACCCGATTACCCCACACTTGCAATTGTTCAATAGCGCCTGCCCTAAAGGTATCCCCTGCTGCTAAGAGCACCTTAGCATTTTCCTGTTTAAAGCGATAGGCTAATTTGCCGATGGTAGTGGTCTTTCCAGCACCATTCACACCTACTACCATAATTACATAGGGGGTTTCTGTAGGTGTCTTCAAGGGACTAGCATTTTTTTGGAGGAGATCCACAATCTCCTCAACTAAAACAGCCTGTAAGTCTTCAGCTTCGGTGATTTTTTCCATACGAGCCCGTTCCCGAAGTTGATCAACTAAAAATAAGGAAGTGTGTACACCGCAATCTGCTTGGATCAGAATTTCTTCCAACTCTTCAAAAAGCTCTTCATCCACTTTACGGCCAGTCATGATTCTTTCCACTTGATGGACAAAGCTTGCTTTTGTTTTTTCTAGTCCTGAGACCAGCTTCTGGAAAAACCCTTGTTCTTTTTCTTTCAGCACCTGGGTTTCCTCAGGTTGTTCTTTTTCAACTGGTGGTGTTTCCTCCGGTGACACCTCTGGGGTCTGCTCTTTACTTCCAAACATCCTCTTCCAAAACGACAAATTCATGACCTCCTTAGGTTAGAGCAACAGAAATAATTTGGGAAATGGCATCCTCGCCCATGGTAACCCCATACAGAGTATTAGCCCCTTCCATGGTTTTAGGACGGTGAGTAATGACTAAAAACTGAGTATCCTGGGCGAATTCTTCCATTAGATCAGTAAAACGCTCTAGATTGCTTTCATCCAAAGCCGCATCGATTTCATCTAAGATGCAAAATGGTGTAGGCTTTACTTTCCGTATGGCGAAAAGCAAAGCTATGGCTGTTAAGGCCCGCTCCCCTCCAGAAAGTAGGAGCAGATTCTGGAGCTTTTTACCAGGTGGACGTGCCATCACTTCAATTCCAGTAGTTAAAATCGAGTCCGGATCTGTTAAGACCAAGTCCGCCTTCCCTCCATTAAATAACTGGGCGAAAATTGTTTGAAATTCGGCTTGAACCTGAGTGAAAGTATCCCATAGTCTAGTACGACATAACTTGTCCATTTCATTGATGACATCTTGGAGACTATCTCGAGCTTCATTTAAATCTTCTAGTTGGGTGCGTAAAAACTCACAACGTTCTTTAACCCGTTCATATTCTTGGGTGGCTCCAGGATTAACTGGACCTAAGTTCCTAATTCGCCCCCTTAAATCTTCGATAGATCGTTTTAGGGCACTCTCTGTCTTAGTGACCTCCCGATCAAGTACAGATTCTAGGCTAAGTTCCCGTTCCGCTAGGGATTCTAGAATTTGCTCTTGCTCCCGTTCTAGTTGATTTAACTCTACTTCCCCTTTATATAAAGCCCGCTCCCTTTGGACTTGCTCCTTCTGGGCTTGGTTGAGTTCAGCATTTACCCTAGTGCCCTCAGCTTGGCTCTGCTGTCGTTCGGACCGCTTTTTACTTAGAGATTCCTCAAGATTGGCCTGAGTAATCTTCCCTAATTCATTAGCAGAACGGGTCCTCTCGATAATCTGGCTAAATTCCACCTTTTCTTGGGCTAGACGCTTAAGCTCAGCCTCCGCCCCTTGGTACACTTGGACACTGCTTTTTCGTCTTTGTTCTAGATTAGCAATCTGCTGACGAATGGTTTCTAGATTACCCTTTAGCTCTGCAAAACGCACTTGCTCTTTAGTTTGCCGCTGGGTAGCTTGCTCGATACTTTCCGAGAGTGAAGCCAGCTTCTTTTCTTCTTGCTCAATCTCTTCTCGACGGGTTCCCTCTTCTTCCTCAAGCTCTAGTACTTCAGTGGCTGCTAATTCACTTTCAGAACCAAGATTAGCTATAAGCAGTTCTAACTCGGAGACCTTTTCCTGAAACTGGGCTAAATTACCCTGCCAAGTCTGCAAATCCCTTTTGGTCTGTTCTTGACTTTGGCTAATACTTTGTATTTGCAGTTTAGTTTGTACCTGTTTTGCCTGGATTTCTTCTAACTGCTCTTCCACTTGGGCTAATTCTCGGGTAATCTTCTTTTCCCGGCTTTGCTGTGTTGCAAGTCTAGTGCCAAGACTAGTTAATCTAGATTCTAATTCTTCTAATTCCGCTTTGCGAGCCAAAAGACCTGAGGTACGATTATTCAGACTTCCCCCAGTCATGGCCCCACTGGGAAAGACCACTGAACCATCCTTGGTCACAATACGTGAAAACTGACTAAGACGTCTTTTTAGACTGAGGGCACAGTCCAAGTCTTCAGTAATGATCACCCGGCCCAGCAAAGAGGCAATAATTGGGCGAAATCGTTCTGGAAACTCTAAAAGGTCTAAGCCAGTGCCTAAAACTCCCTCTTGATTCAAAAATTGTCGATCCCGAGGGGATAACTCTGATGCTCGCACGCTATCTAGAGGTAAAAAAGTCACCCGTCCACCTTGTACCTGTTGCAGCCAACCAATGAGTTTTTTAGCATCTGCTTCGTTGGCAGTAATCACATTCTGCAAGGCCGAGCCAAGTGCCACTTCAAAGGCTGTTTCCAAACCACTAGGGACTGTAATTACTTCCGCTACCGTGCCCAATATTAAGGGGGATAATTGGGGATTTTGCATCAAACGACGTACCCCTTGCCCGTAACCTTCATATCCCGCTTCTAGTTCTTGGAGAGTTTTTAGACGTGCCCCAATTTGGGTGTTTTGCCCCTCTAACCTGCGAATTTCCCCATGAACTTCCCCTAACTCCTGTTTAGAGACAGCTAAGGCTCCCTCTTGTATTCCCTTTTCATTCTCTAAATCAAGCCACGTTGTTTGTAACTCTCCTTCAACCTCTTGTAAGTCCAGAAGTTGTTGATTGAGGGCGGCAATTCGCTCTCTAATAGTAGCTACTTCTTTAAGACTTCCTTCGAGCTGAGCCTGGAGATTTTTTTCCCGCTCAGTAAAACTTCTTTGGAAGTTTCTGCGATCTGCCAACTCCCGGACAAAGTCGAAAAAGCCATCTTTCAAGTGATTGATTTGGTTTAGAGTGAGGCGTTGTTGTTCTTGTAACCTCACCAACTCCCCTTGGGCCTGTCCAATTATCTCTTCTTGTTGAGCGATCAAATCTAAAAGTGCTTGAAATTCACCCTGCACTACTTCCTCCTGCTGGGCAATGAGGGCTAACTCCTCCCTTTTTTCCCCTAAGAGTGCAACTAACTGTTCACTGCGTACTTCATGATTTTTCAAACGATCCCCATAAAGCTCAATGGTGTGTAATCCCTCATTGTAAGCCTCGACTGCTGCGAACAATTCCTGCTGTTCTTGCTCGATTTGCTTCTCTAAAGCAAGGGTGAGGGATTCCAATTCCATTTTCTGTTCCTCTAGTTCTGTACAGCGTTGGTTCCAAAAAGTGAAGTCCTGTTGGGTTAGTGCTTGATTTTCTTGCACCTGATTCAATTTCTTCTCTAACTTAGCCCAATTTAAAGCGGAATAATCTAATTCCGCCTCTTGAAGTTGATCCGCTAAGTTAAGGTACAACCGGGCTTGCTCTGCCTGTTCGCTCAGGGATTCCAATTGCCCTTCTAGTTCATGGAGGATATCAGAAACACGGAGAAGATCAACCGCGGTTTCTTCAAGCTTGGTTAGGGCCTGTTCCTTCCGCTGACGATATTTAATAATACCCGCGGTCTCTTCTAGCAGAATCCGCCGATCTTCTGAGCGCACACTTAAAACCGCCTCAATTTGACCTTGGCCAATAATGGCATAACCTTCCCGACCTAGACCTGTGTCAGTAAAAAGGTCGTGAATGTCCCTGAGACGGCAACTTTGTTTGTTAATAAAAAACTCGCTATCGCCCGAACGGTAAACACGCCGTGTCACGGTTACTTCTTGGTAATCTACGGGCAAGAAACCTTCGGAATTATCCAAAGTTAACTGTACTTCTGCCATACCAAGGGGTCGTCTCCCGTCTGAACCGGCAAAAATCACATCTTCCATCCTTTGCCCCCGAAGACTTCTAGCACTTTGTTCACCTAAAACCCAGCGCACCGCATCGGAAATATTACTCTTCCCACTCCCATTCGGCCCTACAATGGCGGTAATGCCATCTCCAAACTCAAGGCACACAGGACGGGCAAAAGATTTAAACCCTTGTATTTCTAAGCGTTTGAGGCGCATTTTTTTCCTCCAAACATGGTACATTATCTGTATTGTACCATACCTACTGGAAAAAAAGAACTATTTGCGCTCCTAAAGGCACCTACCGCCTCGTGTAAACATCGAGATAGAGGTCTTTACGCTTGCGTACATTAGTAGGTACTTGGGGACTTAAAAGAGAGCCATGTTCTTCTAGTAGTCTGCGCAATTTTGTTTTCACTCGAGTTCGAGCATTGTCGATCACCTTCAGCCCCACACCCATTTCTTCTTCTATCTCACTTGCGGAATAACCCTGTAGCAATCGGGACATAACCGCATATTCCAATAGGGACAGATGGTTACGTAAAACCTCTCCGAGAATTTGGTCCACGTATTTTTCTTCTAAGGCGGTTTCTGGATCAAATTGCTGAAAACTACTGGCCACAAAGTCCATTACCGCTCGACTTTCATCGGCACCAACAGGTGCTTGTAAGGAAGTAGCTTCATTAAGCAGGCGATGTTTATTCCCAGTAGTCTGTTTAATCACATTATAAACCCTTCGAATGATACAAATGTAGGCGAAGGAACTAAACTTCACATCATATTGGTCAGGCCTATACTCTTCAATAGCGCTCAAAAGCCCAATTAACCCTTCTTGTAGCAAGTCCTCAAAATCTAGAAAACTAGAATAGTAATTCCGGATAATGTATTTTACCATGGGCACATATTTAATCACCAATTCCTCCCTAGCCCCTTCGTCTCCTCCCCGAATCCCCGTGATTAGTTCCAGGTCAATGGCTTGATTGCCCTCACCCATCGTCCAGTCCCCCTTCCATTGTGTCCAGGCCATCTAGTCCATATATATGCTTGGGCCAGACAACTATGCCTAGGAGGCGCCAGGGCTTTTTACCATGAATTCTGTAAAAATCGGAGCGTTTAACTACCCAGAGGCAATCTCAACCACGTTTTATGTAAAGGTTTTTACTTTTTCTGTACTGAATCTTGAAACTAAAACGAACGGAAAGTGGGATTAGGTTGCAATACACTGACTATCTAACTCATATGGCAGCACTAATAAAGCAAAATCCCAGTATTACAGTACGGGAGCTAGCAGCAGAGCTTAGCTTTGCCGATAGTAAATCCGTCTATTATTGGCTCGAAAAGGGCAACTATGGTGGTATCAATGAATTTAAACGCCAGGTTCTAAGTGAAGAGCAACCACACCCTAGCTCCTTTCAACTGGAAATTGGAGGCGTCCCCCACTACTTAGTGATATTGCCCTTATTAAAATGGAATCCTAAAGAGAAAAACCCCGCAGGTGAATGGTACTACTTTCATAACCATCCACAACCACGGGGTCTCTTCGCTTTACAGGTAGGTACCACTCAGTATGCACCTTGGATTGAGGAACAAGATATCTTGGTAATTTCCGAGAGTATCTTGCAGCAAGAAGAGTCTTGGGTGCTTTTAAAAACTGCCCAAGCTTTTTTCATAGGCAAGACTGTTGGGGACACCATAGTAGATCCAAAGACCTTAAAGAGCTATCCTGCTTCCTTTAAAACAGTTGGTAAAATCTTAAATCAAACCCGTCATTTAGCCCCTTGAATCCCTAAGACAGCTAGGGCTTGTCGAGCCGCTTCCTGTTCCGCTTCCTTTTTTGTTCCAGCACTACCCTTTCCTAGCACTTCCTCTTCGAAACGAACCTCAACTATAAAACGCTTGTTATGATCTGGGCCCTCCTCTTTGACTAATTCGTAGATGGGGGGCTTTTTGGCGATCTGTTGGAAATGTTCTTGTAACGTCGACTTAGCATCAATAATATGCATCTGCTTAGGATCCCATTCAGGCAGATGTCTCAAAATAACCTGTTGAGCCGTGATGAAGTCGCTATCCAGATAAACTGCACCATAGACTGCCTCCAACACGTCACACAATAATGAATCCCTCTCTTGGGCTTGAGAGCGTTGCTCCCCTTTGCCAACGCGCAAATATTCGTTTAACTCTAGTTCCCTGGCTACTTCAGCTAAAGTGGATTCACGTACTAACAGAGATCTAATTTTGGCAAGCTCTCCCTCTGGTAGTTTAGGAAACTTTTGATACAAATAGGTACTAATGGTCAACTGTAAAACCGCATCTCCGAGAAATTCCATCCGTTCATTGTTGTGCATGGGCTGACGTGCTAAAGAGCGATGGGTAAGAGCCAATTTCAAGAGTTGTAAATCACGAAAATGATACCCTAGATTAGCCTGCACAGCCTGTAAATCCTGAGCTATCTGATTACTCATCTTCCCCATCCCACCTCCTAAACACTAAGGTTGCGTTATGTCCCCCAAAACCAAAGGAATTTGACAAGACCACGTTTAGTTCCATTTTTCTGGACTGATTAGGTACATAATCTAGATCACATTGTGGGTCTGGCTCCACATAATTATAAGTCCCTGGGATCACTTGGTGATAGAGGGCTAAAAGACAAATGGCTGCTTCCACTGCCCCTGCCGCACCTAGGAGATGACCGGTAAGAGATTTTGTAGAACTTACACTTAGCTGAGCTGCATGTTCCCCAAAAACATGTTTAATTGCCATGGTTTCATACAGGTCATTATACTCGGTGGAAGTACCATGGGCGTTAATGTATTCAATATCTTCTGGCTCAATACCCCCGTCCAAAATAGCCTCTAGCATGGCTCTTTTGGCCCCTTCCCCTTCTGGTGCGGGAGTTGTAATGTGGTAAGCGTCGCCGCTCGCGCCATAGCCAATAATCTCTCCATAAATTCTTGCACCTCGATCCAAAGCGTGTTCCAGTCTTTCTAAGACTAGCACACCTGCCCCCTCACCCATCACAAAGCCATCCCTAGTTGCATCAAAGGGTCTAGACGCTTTGGTAGGCTCGTCGTTACGGGTAGAAAGGGCTCTGGCGGAAATAAAACCCGCTAGCCCCAAGGGACAAAGGGCAGCCTCACTACCCCCAGCTAACATTACATCCGCCTGCCCTCGGCTAACGATCCGAAAGGCATCACCAACGGAGTGGGTGCCCGTGGCACAAGCTGTGACGGTGCAGGAGTTGGGACCTTGCGCCCCAGTCTGGATAGCAATTTGTCCACTAGCCATATCTGGAATCATCATGGGCACAAAAAAAGGACTAACCCGCTCTGCACCCTTATCGTGAAGAATCAGGCTTTGCTCCTGAACTGTTTCAATACCACCAATACCCGATCCTACCAAAACGCCTACTCGGGGAGGATTTGGAAAAGGAAGTTTAATATGGCCATCTTCCAAAGCCATTTTAGCTGCAGCCACAGCAAACTGGGCAAAGCGATCCATTCTTCTCGCTTCTTTACGATCCATATATAAAGTGGGATCAAAGTCCTTGACCTCCGCGCCAATTTGCACAGGAAGGTGAGAGGCATCAAAACGGGTGATTTTCCCAACCCCTGAAACCCCAGCAAGCAAATTTTCCCACATTTCTTCCTTTTGTCCTAAGGGGGAAATAATCCCTATCCCAGTGACCACTACTCGATGCATGGAAATACCACCTCTTAGTAAAATGGGCCCGTTTTGGGCCCAAAAGTTTACAACTGCTCTTGAATGTATTCAACCGCATCACGCACAGTAGCGATTTTGCTAGCTTCTTCGTCTGTGATCTTTAGATCAAACTCTTCCTCAAAAGCCATTACTAGTTCAACCACATCTAAAGAATCTGCTCCTAAATCTTCCACGAAAGAAGCTTCCGGAGTAACCTCTACGGCGCCAATACCTAGCTGCTCCACTACTATAGTTTTTACCTTCTCAAAAATCTTCAAATCCAAGTCTCCCACTCCTTGGTCACCTCCTTCTTGCAGGTAATGCTCTATATTACTAGGCCTCCATCACAATGGATGGTTTGACCGGTAATATACTTATTTTGATCAGACACTAAAAAATGCACAAGGGAAGCCACATCTTCACCGGTCCCTGTCCTTTGTAAAGGAATTAGCTTAACAATGTCCGCCCTTTGTTCCTCGGTTAAAGCTTGAGTCATTTCAGTAGCAATATAACCTGGGGCCACCACATTAACTAGGATATTTCGGGAAGCCACTTCTTTAGCTAAAGCCTTACTAAAGCCAATTACACCAGCTTTAGAAGCGGCGTAGTTGGTCTGTCCTGGATTACCGATAACCCCGATGACAGAGGAAATGTTCACAATCTTACCCTCTTTTTGTTTTAGCATAGGACGAATTACCTCACGGCACACATTGAACATTCCAGTTAGGTTTGTTTCCAAAACCATCTGCCAATCCATATCAGACATACGCATCAACAACCCATCCTTGGTGATTCCAGCATTATTCACTACCACATCGAGCCGACCATATTCCGCCATAACCTTGGCCACAAGGGCCTGCACTTCAGTAACATTAGTAACATCTGCTGGAATTGCTAACACACCCAAATTCGTCCAGCCAGCTAATAACTGAGGGTTGCGTCCTGTTACCACCACCGTGGCACCAGATTCGTGCAGGCGCTGGGCGATCGCTTTGCCAATGCCCCGGGTAGCACCAGTAACTAAGGTTACCTTACCAAACATATTCATGCTACTACATACCTCCCCCACTGACAAGAGCAAATTGTAGCCCAGATTCGATCCGTCGTGCTAAACTAATCAGTAAAGCTTCAAAACTAACTTCTACAAAGTTAGTTATACCCAGCTCCCCAAGCCTGCGAATAGAGGCTATGAAACGCACCGGATTAGTGATTTGCTCAACTAAATTTTGACGAATCTGTTCAGGTGCCTGCAGCAAAGTCTTCCCATCATTGCTTAACACAGGAATGGAACAGGGATTAATGGGCAGATCGTACACCGTTCTAGCAAACTCCTTCGCGGCTGGTTCCATAAGCTGCGAATGGAAAGGTCCACTTACATTGAGTCTAACTACCCGTTTAGCACCACTGGCCATGGCTTTGGTGTTAAGAAGTTCTAACCCATCCTCTAGACCACTGACCACAATTTGCTGCGGAGAATTTTCATTAGCAACCTGCACGTAGCTTTGTTGATTGATTTCTGCACAAAGTTCGTGTATGGTGGCTAGATCTAAACCTAGGATAGCCAGCATACCACCTGGAGCACTACTTTGGGACATACACTGACCACGTTTCGCCACCAAACGCACTCCATCTGCGAAGGAAAAAGCACCTGCAGCTGCTAAGGCAGTTACCTCGCCTAGGCTATGCCCAAGGAAAATCTGGGGTTCGTAGCGATCCCGCCACAGATCCCACAGCGCATAACAAGTAACGAAAATAGCTGGTTGGGCCTGTGCCGTATCATTCAATAGTTCTGAAGGACCCTCCAAACATAATCTACCTAGATCGTAGCCAAGTAGCTCGCTGGCCTCTTCAAAAAAACGCCAAGATCTAGTATTCAAAAATGGTTGGGCCATTCCCGGTTTTTGTATTCCTTGGCCAGGAAAGGCACAGGCTAAGC
>JAAZLB010000250.1 GCA_012799535.1 Bacillota bacterium
CTAGATTATCAATCCAGATTTGGAGATTTTCTTTGAGTTCCGCTGGAATATCTTGATCCAAGAGGGTAGCCATCATGTTGGCCAATTGGCTCCGACGGGCATCTTGGGCCAAGTGCATACCAAAACCAAATTCTGCGTTGTCTTCAAAGAGGGAGTTAGACCAAGCTGGTCCATGTCCATTCTCGTTCATGGTATATGGACAAGTTGGGGCACTACCACCATAAATGGAAGAGCAACCAGTTGCATTAGCAATCATCATGCGGTCACCAAAGAGTTGGGTTGCTAGCTTAATATAAGCAGTCTCACCACAACCAGCACAGGCACCAGAGAACTCGAAGAGTGGTTGTCTAAATTGGCTTCCCTTGACATTGGTGGGAGCAATGTGTTCACCACGGTTTGGTAGACTTAAGGCGAAATGCCAGTTCTTATCTTGCACCTCAGCATGCTCCACGAGGGGCTCCATAACTAAGGCCTTTTCTTTCGCTGGGCAAACTTGAGCACAGTTGCCACAACCGGTACAATCTAAGGGCGAAATTTGAATCCGATATTGTAAATCGGCCAGTTCGCGACCTACACCTTTGAGGGTTTGAAACTCCTCTGGAGCATCTGCCAAGTCTTCCTCTGTAGCTAAGAAAGGTCTAATTACTGCGTGAGGACAGACAAAGGCACATTGGTTACACTGGATGCAGTTTTCAGGGATCCACTTAGGCACAGTAATGGCAATACCACGTTTCTCGTATTGAGTGGTGCCAGTGGGCATAATACCATCAGGCGTAAAGGCACTAACTGGTAATTCGTCACCCTTGAGGGATTGGATCGGCCGAACCACGTTATCCACGAAGGGAGTGGTGGGTTCTACAGTGGCAGCTGCCTCAGAGGCATCAATCCAGCTCGCAGGATATTTAATTTCCACTAAGTGGCTAGTAGCACTGTCTACGGCGGCGTAGTTCATGTTAACGATCTTCTCGCCCTTGTCACCATAGGACTTGTAGATAGCTTCCTTAATGAATTTAGTAGCATCTTCCGCAGGGATTACGTTGGCGATTTGGAAGAAGGCTGATTGTAAGATGGTGTTAATCCGACCACCGAGGCCGATTTCACCAGCAATTTTTACCGCATCAATATTGTAGAAACGGAGTTTCTTTTCTGCAATAGTTCTCTTGAGGGAAGCAGGTAACTCTGTTTCCATCTCTTCTAAGCTCCAAGGGGAGTTTAGTAAGAACACGCCACCTTCTTTAATACCTTCGAGGAGGTCGTATCTTGTTACATAAGAAGGATTATGGCAAGCAACTAGATCAGGTTGGCTGACCAAGTAAGGCGCCTTAATGGGGGAATGACCAAAGCGTAAGTGAGAAATGGTGATTCCACCAGACTTCTTAGAGTCGTAGACAAAGTAACCTTGGGCATACATATCAGTATGGTCACCAATGATCTTAATGCTGTTTTGGTTGGCACCAACAGTACCATCAGAACCAAGACCAAAGAACTTAGCACCAAAAAGGCCCTTAGGAGCAATGTTGAGATTCTCCTTAACCTCTAGGGATGTGTGGGTTACATCATCGGTGATTCCAACAGTAAAGTGGTTCTTTGGTGTATCTTGGGCCAAGTTATCAAAGATGGCTTTAACCATGGCAGGTGTGAACTCTTTAGAGCTGAGACCATAACGTCCCCCTACAACTTCGATATTCTTGCGACCAGTTTCGGCTAAGGCACCCTGTACATCAAGGTAGAGGGGTTCACCTAAGGAACCAGGTTCTTTAGTCCGGTCTAAAACAGCAATCCGTTTGACACTGGCTGGGATCACATCAACGAAATGTTTTGCAGAGAAAGGACGATAGAGGCGAACTTTCACTAAGCCTAATTTTGCGCCTTGGGCGTTGAGGTAGTGAACAGTCTCTTCAATGGTGTCATTGCTAGAACCCATAGAAACAATTACGTGTTCAGCATCGGCTGCTCCCACATAATCAAAGGGCTTGTAATGACGACCGGTCAATTCGCCCACTTCTTTCATGGTTTCAATAACAATTTCAGGTACTGCAAGGTAGTAGGGATTAGCTGCTTCTCGACCTTGGAAGTAAATGTCTGGGTTTTGGGCGGTACCCCGAAGTTCTGGATGCTCAGGATTCATACCCCGAGCCCTAAAGGCTGCAATAGCATCCTTAGGTAGGAGGGTGGCCATTTCATCATACTCAATTACATCGATCTTTTGAATCTCGTGGGAGGTTCTAAAGCCATCGAAGAAATGGATAAAAGGTACCCGGCTTTTCAAAGTAGCAATGTGAGACACTAAGGCTAGATCCATCGTTTCTTGAACAGAACCAGAAGCCAACATGGCAAAACCAGTTTGGCGAGCGGCCATTACGTCAGAATGGTCCCCAAAGATGGATAGGGCGTGGGCGGCAACTGCCCGGGCAGAAACATGGAAAACAGCTGGTAAAAGCTCACCAGAGATTTTGTACATGTTCGGGATCATCAAGAGCAGACCTTGTGAAGCGGTAAAGGTAGTGGTTAAGGCCCCACTAACCAAAGAACCGTGTACTGCACCGGCTGCACCTGCTTCAGATTGCATTTCAGCTACATGAACTGGTTGTCCGAAGAGGTTTTTTTGTCCGTGGGCGGCCCATTCATCACAATACTCACCCATGTCGGACGATGGAGTAATGGGATAAATCGCTGCTACGTCACTAAAAGCGTAGGCCACGTGGGCGGCTGCGAAGTTACCATTAACAGTCATCTTACGCATAAGTAAACTACTCCCCCTTAAAATAATATTGAAAATAAAGCCTATGGCATAAAAATGCTCCTTCTGAACCGTAAGTGCTGACGCTCACAAGGATAGGCATTTTTTCTCTGTGGAATCACTTCTCCAACGGGCATATGATTCCTTCCCAATTATATACTTTTCTTAGGGCTTAGGTCAAACAAATCA
>JAAZLB010000251.1 GCA_012799535.1 Bacillota bacterium
CCTTCTCCAACTCTGCTTCCGTAAGGGCTAGACGCCTTAACAAAGATTCCTGTTCTTCAAATGACTCCCCTAGGGTCATGAGGACAAAATGAAGACTCTGGCGAATCCGATCCAAATTGGCTAAACGAGAGCGTTCCACCTCTAAGCGTTCGTCTTCCTCTGGCTCCAATTGGGCCTTTGTAATTTCTTCCACTTGAAAAGTCAGTAGATCTATCCGACGATTCCGTTCTCGTTCATCTCGCTGGAGTCTGTTTTGCTCTCCCTGTAACGCTGACCATTTGTTGGCCAAATCCCTTACTTCCTTAAGCAAAACGAGATGCTCCTCTCCCCCATAGGCATCGAGTAAACCACCATGCTCTTGTGGATCTAACAGGGACTGACTATCATGTTGACCCACGATGTCCACTAAATGCACCCCAAGTTCAGCGAGTTGACTTACAGTAGCCATACGACCGTTAATCCAGCACTTATTCCGCCCATTTAAATTAAGTTCCCGGGCAATAATTAACTCCTCTCCTTCTCCCATTCCCCAAGCCTCGATCAATACTCGAGCAGGTGGAGTAAGGGTAAAGCTACCGGATACTTCTGTGGTTTCAGCCCCTGTGCGAATCATTTCCACCGAGGCACGGGCACCTAAAAGGAGACCGAGGGCATCAATAATGATTGATTTACCTGCACCCGTCTCCCCAGTGAGGACACTAAATCCAGAATAGAAAGATAATTCCAATTCTTCGATTAAGGCGAAATTACGGATCTGAAGTTCCTTAAGCACGGGCTCACCCCTCCATTATTTCCCTAATTCGTGCATAGACTTCCCCGGTAGGTCCGGTTGGTTCGCTAAGGGTGCCCTCCCCTTCAGAACGGGTCACAATAAGGATGGAATCATCCCCTGCAATGCTACCAATCATTTCAGGCCACTGTAATTCATCAATAACGGCAGCCACCGCATTAGCACCACCGGGATAAGTTTTAATCATGATTAGAGAACCGCTAAAATCAATGCTGCGCACATAATCCTCAAAGATCCGCGTAGCACGGCGAATCAAATCCCCCTTAGTAATATTGGTGGGCACAGAATACTTGTAGCCACCTTTTCCATTAGGAATTTTTGCTAACCGTAGTTCCTTAATATCCCGAGAGACGGTGGCTTGAGTCACCCGGTGCCCTTCCGCGTGGAGAAAGCCCATGAGTTCTTCTTGAGTTTCCACATTGGTTTGACTAACAATCTCTAGGATTTTATTCTGTCTTTTATTCTTCATGAATATCACCCCAGGTTTGAGGCATTCTCAGCCTACTATGTAATACTTGGAAAAAGCCTCTTCCGCTTAACTTTACAAAGAGAGCCGGGTTCTTTGCCCTTTTTATGGTCACCTGGTCACCAGTCTGCAAAGGAAAACCATGCTGGCCATCTATGGTAAGCATCACTTCTTCACTGGCACTGTTCAAGCGGACACAGACTTCTGCCTGAGGTCTTGCCAAAACCGAGCGAGATGCTAAAGAGTGGGCACAAATCGGTGTGATACAAATACTCTCCAAAAGAGGCTCAATAATTGGTCCCCCGGCACTAAGGGAGTAAGCAGTTGAACCGGTGGGGGTGGAAATAATAATCCCATCCGCGACGTAATCGGTTACATGTTGACTATCCACGAAGGTACTCAGATCAATAATTCTGGCAAAGGTCCCCCTTGTAATCACAAAATCATTTAGGGCTAAAAAAGTGCCGATAATTTCACCTTGCCGTTTTACTGAAGCTTCAATGAGCATCCGTTCTTCCAGCTGGTAATCTCGGGCTAAAAGTTTTTCGAGGGCAGGAAAAAGACCATCCGTCTCCACTTCAGTCAAAAAACCCAGATGGCCTACATTGACACCAAAAACCGGAACCTGCACTTCGCTAGTTAAGCGAGCCGCATTCAACAAAGTCCCGTCGCCCCCTAAAACAATCACAATATCAAACTGTTCCAAATTATCGCGATTTGGTTCTTCGATGATCTGGGTTTTTACTCCTCGACTGTGCAAAAAAGTTTCCAATTCCGTAGTCAGGGCCATGGCCACAGGCTTACCCGTATGCGGAACAATTCCAATCTCCAATGGCAACTCCTCCCTTTCAGTGGAATCAGTCTTCCCAGGCTGCTTTAATCACTTCTCGTACTAGCTTAGTTCCATCCTGCATAGGCTGGCCCAGTTGAAAGTGGGCTAAAAACTCTAAGTTTCCTTTGGCTCCACTAATGGGCGAACTATGAAACCCCAATAATCCACATCCCACTTTCTGCAATTCTTCTATAAGTGGGGGGATATACTTTAAATGGACATCCTGATCACTAATTACTCCGTGTTTATTAAGACCTTTGCCCCCTGTTTCAAATTGGGGCTTCACTAAGGCCACCAGCTGACTGCGGGGTTTTAACAAGCGGCAGACAGGCGGAAATACCAAGCGCAACGAAATAAAGGAAACATCAATGGTGACAAGATCCACGAATTCACCGAGACTTTCAAGGGTGAGATCACGGATATTGGTTTTTTCCAGATTGACTACTCGTTGATCCCCTCTTAGTTCGGGAGCCAATTGATCCTGACCTACATCAACTGCATAGACTTTACGTGCACCATGCTTTAAAAGACAGCTAGTGAAACCTCCCGTTGAAGCCCCCACATCTAGAACTACAAGATTTTCCACATTAATCTGAAAAACCCGTAGTGCCTCTTCTAATTTCAAACCTGCACGACTTGGATAAAGCAAGGTTTCACCCTTGATTTCCAACTTACTTCCTAGAGGAACACCCCAGCTTGGTTTAGAAATAGGATTTCCATTTACATAAACCTGTCCACTAGTAATCAATTCTTTAGCACGCTGCCTAGAAGGAGCCAAACCTAGCTGCACTAAATGTTGATCTAAGCGCATATCTATCAGTGCTCTTGGCTAGCGACGAGTTGATAAACTCCCCGAGACATAGCTTTCCGAAAAGTATTGGCCACTTGCTGGGCAGTCAAGCCATAGGCTTCATGCAACTGAGAAATGGATCCTTGAGGAACAAATTCATCTGGGTAACCTAAACGTTGTACCTTAATACCTTGTTCATCATCACTTAATAGTTCTAGAATACTACTGCCCATTCCTCCTGCTAATACATGATCCTCAAGAGTAAGTACATATCGAGTTCCCCGAGCAAGTTTCAATAATAGGGATTCATCCAAAGGCTTTAGTGAACGGATGTTAACAACCCCGCAGCTGTATTCTGGCTCTAAAAGACGGGCAGCCTCCATAGCGACTTCCACCATGTGTCCAACAGCAAAAATAACCCCATCCCGACCAGACCTAAGTTCTTGAGCCGGGATTCCTTGGTTAGGATCGAAGTTTCCCATGGAGGCAATCTGAGTGGTACCCCCTCGCGGGTAGCGAATGGCCACAGGTCCATCTTGCTCAATCGCCCAATTTAGCATAGCAGTTAACTCACTACCATTCCGTGGTGCTAAGATAGTTAGGCCTGGAACAGCCCTTAAAAAGCTAATATCGAAGACCCCTTGATGCGTAGGTCCATCGTCACCTACTACTCCAGCCCGATCCACCCCAATAATCACTGGTAAACCCTGTAACGCTACATCGTGGATTACTTGGTCATAGCCTCTTTGTAAGAAGGTTGAGTACATGGCCACAACTGGACGTAAACCATCTTTCGCCATCCCAGCTGCTAAGGTTAGGGCATGTTGTTCTGCTATACCCACATCGAAAAAGCGATGGGGAAACTCCTTGGCAAAACCTCCTAAACCGGTTCCATCACGCATTGCTGCAGTAATGGCCACAACATTTGGATTGATCCTTGCCAATTCCACCACTGATTGACCAAACACCTCACTATAGGAAGTCACTTCTTTTTTGGGTACAACTTGCAGGGGACCTACACCATGATAACGGTGGGGACTTTCTTCAGCTAAAGCATGTCCACGACCCTTTTGGGTATAGACGTGGATCAAAACAGGTCCACCACGATCCACTCCTGCCCGAATAGCCTTCTTCAGCTGAGGGATATTATGACCATCAAAGGGCCCGAGATAAGCAAAACCCAATTCTTCAAAAAGCTGGCCTGGTAATATACTTTTAAGGGTATTCTTAAAATGACGTGCTATTTTGGACATGGGTTTACCAACCACTGGTACCTTGAGCAAAAGTGCTGCGAGGTCTTCCCGTGCCTTGTATAGCTTAGTGTCAGAACGAATGCGACCTAAATAATCGCTTAAGGCTCCTACATTATTAGTTATAGACATTTCATTGTCATTAAGAATAACTACAATATCCCTACCCAAAGAACCAATGTGATTCAGGGCTTCAAACGCCATTCCCCCAGTGAGAGCACCATCCCCAATCACAGCCACTACCTTGTAGTCTTCTCCTTGGAGATCCCTAGCAATGGCCATTCCAGCTGCGGCGGAGATAGATGTGGAACTATGCCCCACCCCGAAATGATCATGAATGCTTTCCTTAGGAAGGGGAAAACCAGAAATACCCCCCATTTGTCGGAGGGTCTGAAACTCATCCCGGCGCCCTGTAATAAGCTTATGGGCATAACATTGATGACCCACATCCCAGATGATGCGATCCCGGGGACTTGATAATACGGAATGTAAGGCTAAGGTGAGCTCTACTACACCTAAATTAGCACCAAGATGACCACCGGTTTGCTCCACCGTTTCGATAATCTTATCCCGAATTTCCTGGGCTAAAACTTCTAGACTATGTATATCCAAGCCCTTAATATCCTCAGGGGAGTTAATTTCCTCTAGTAATAGTCTCTCCATTTACCCTACCTCTTCTTGTTTTTTACCGTGGTGGCATCAAATCTCAAACCCACCCGCTCTAAAGAATGCAAAATGCGCCCAACCACCATGAGAATCACAGTAGAATTGGAAATCGCAAAACTCTTACCTATAGATTTACCGCCCACCGTTAAAGCCGCAATTAAGGCTACCATGAGGGTAGTAGCTAAAGCTTCCCCAGCTCCTAAAGAAAAGGAGCCGAGTTGGAAAACGATGGCCACACCGATAGCACCACTTAAAGTACCGGCCACGTCACCAATAAGATCATTACAAAAAGTGGAGACAGCATCGGCGTTACGCACCAACCAAATCGCTTGTTTGGCCCCAGCTAAACGATTGGACGCCATGGCATGAAAAGGAGCTTCTTCTCCAGCAGTAGCCGCAACTCCAATAATGTCAAAAAGTACCCCTATAAAGATAATAAAAAGTAGTAACACGAAGCTTAATGTCAGAGGTAAAAAAGACAATACGCTGTTACTACCTAAATTAAGTACCACGGACAACACGAAAGTAGTTAAGGTTAACGTCAGTACAGACTTCCAATTTGTTTGCATAATAATCTTCCTTAAAATACCGAGGTGAATGGCAACGAAATGAGTAAAGATTGTGGCTTAGGTCCAGCAGGTTTTCCCAAAGACCCTCCAGTTCGTCACCGTAACTGGCGGTTACCCCTTTCCGATCTTTTCGCTTGTCACCAAAGTCGAGGCTGGATTACCACTTAGTCCACACCGTAATCCCCATTTCGCCATCCCAAGGGAAACAGTCTAGGAGTTTTCCTCGGCACTAGTGTTCACTTTCTAGTCTCTTTTGCAGCAAAGGTTTCAAGGGTCTTCCGCCATAGCGGAGGGCACACTTCTCTGGCCAAGAGAAGTTTAGCTTACAACCACTATCCCCCGATCACCACTCAAGACAGGCTACACTGCACCCAACACTGATGTACGTCGTAGCTTCAATTGCGTATCGCGTGCAGGTTTAATCCCAAGCCGTAAAAACACGTTCTCCATGTTTCCACAGTCATGGGTCTCCGTGGAGGAAGGGTCAACGCCTGCATGCCCTTGCAGATCGCCCTCCCACCTTAACCCCCAGCAACAGCCCCCGACTGGGCGTCGGAAGCCACCACCAAGGACTTCATCGATGTGCCCTTAACGGATTTTTAGGCCCGTCTTCAAAAGTGAAACTAGTGACTAGAATACTGCGCCATTCACCTTTAGGTGATATTATTATACCATAAGCCTTAAAATCCGTGCAAGTGAACTAATGGTCTCGCTGGATGATAAAGGTGGCCAGTTCCCTTAAAAACCAAGCCTGATCCGTAAAACCCTCTAGTGCATCTAAGCATTTTGCCACACTTTCCTGGGCCATCTGTTTGGATTCATCGAGACCATACAGGCGGGGAAAGGTTTGTTTACCCAAGCGTTGATCTGCTCCCACAGTTTTTCCCAATTGAGCAGTTTGTCCAATTTCATCTAAAATATCATCAGTAATCTGAAATGCCAAACCAAAATTTTCCCCGTAAATGGTGATCTGTTCCAGCTCTTCTTCGGTGCAACCACCTAATAGTGCACCACCCCTGAGAGCTGCAGTAATCAGGGCACCAGTTTTGTGCCTATGTATGTAGTCTAAGGTGGATCGATTTGGTTCTTGCTCTTGCCCCTGAATATCCACGACTTGTCCCCCAACCATTCCCTGGGATCCAGCACCTC